>CAIRSA010000086.1 GCA_903881085.1 uncultured Acidobacteriia bacterium | reverse complement strand
GCGGCGTCTCCGGAGCAGCCGTTGCCGGAGCCATCTTCACAATCCCCGCCCTCTACATCTTGAAGCTCGACCCAAACCCCATCCAGACCATCTTCATTTGCCTGTCCGGCGGCTGCCTGGGCGTCCTCTTCCTCATTCCGCATCGCCGCTACTTCGTCCGCGAAATGCACGGCGAACTTCCCTTCCCTGAAGCGACAGCCATCACTGAAGTGCTCGTCACCGGCGAAAAAGGCGGCTCGCAAGCGAAACTGCTACTGCAAGCCACGGCCATGCCAACCGCCGGTTCCCTAGCGAAATCGTTTTCCGAGGTAGAATTTTACATTAAACAACTGTCAACGGACCGGATCAACTCCAGGTCCAGAAGTGAACGCTCTTCCCATTTCGCTTCGGACTCCTTTGTCTACTGCTTACGACACCCTCACAACCGATCGAATATGGCCTACAATAACAAATACAGAAATGCAAGACGACATTCACAGCCACACTAAATGGGACATCTTCCTGGCACATGCTGCGCCAGATCGTGAGTACGCTGAGACCCTATTTGCGCGCTTAACGGAGCCATGCTTGGGTTCCCGTCTGCTTCGAATTTTTCTAGATAGCCGCTCACTCAAGCTGGGTGACGATTGGGATATCGAGCTCGTAAATGCTCAGCAAAATTCAAAGGTTACTGTCGTAATCGTATCGGGCAACACGGAACGGGCCTATTACCAAAGGGAGGAGATCGCTGCCGCAATAGCCATGGCACGTGAAGATCACTCTAAGCATCGCGTCGTTCCTTTGTTGATCGAGGACGGTCCGCGGGCGCATGAAAACCTACCGTATGGCTTGAGGCTGAAGCACGGAATCAGTATATCTGGGATTGTTGAACTAAAGGATGTGGCCTCCAGGTTGAGGGAACTCATACAGGACATAGATCAAATACCTGCTCCAGGCGGGGGCGGACCGAATGACTCTGTTGTTGACCATGGTGAAGGCCCTGCGTTAGTGCCGGATAGTCATTTTAACAAGGAGAATACCAATGAAGGCGCTGTTGTGCCAACCCCTGTCGAAGAACCTTCTGCTCAGCAATTGCGCAAGATCAACATTTTGCTTCTCTCGACTCTTGTAGTTGCTGTGAACTGGTGGTTCGCAGTACACACCAATGGTATAAGTGTAGTATTCGGTGTCACCCTGCTTGGCATCATTTCAACTATCCCGCTATTCTTCGGCTACATTCCCAAGAGGATCCCGGAGGCTCTTCAGGAGTCGTTCTGGGCATTTCTGGCTAGTCGCACCGCTACGAGGGCTTTGGTGCTGGCTGCGGCAGGCCTCGCCGGCACCGCAAGCTTTTTGGGGTCCGTCGCAATAACCTCTAGCGCTGATGGCACGGTTGACATATACCGTGATGAGTCCGGCGATGACCACAAATCGCCCGAACTTCGCTCAATCAAAGCCAACGAACCAAATAGGTTTCCTCTTTTTACTCCGATTTTTAGTTCGCGCTCATACAGGGTCAAGGTTTCTGGCCATCCCTTCCAACTCATGAAAATAAAGGCCTGGCAGTCCTCAGACTTTGATGCGGAGCGCAGGACAAATCCGCGCGAGGTAATGTTACTAGTGCCCGGCGACTGTTTTACGTTTCTTGATGAAAGACGATTCTCAATCCAAGTTGAAGGGAAATCGTTCCAGGTAACGTATACGGGCAATCCCCTATGGTTTGGATGCACGAGGGATGTACGAATGCCAGATAAGGCACGTCAGATGGTCGAGGCCTTTCTGGCCAATTGCGCTCAGCCTGCTTGGTATGATAACACTACCTCAATTGGCGACCGAGAATTTGAAGTGAAGGAGGCGTTGCCCTATTTTTCAAGTGCGGAAAATATAGAGATGGAGTTGCTGGGAACGCTCGATGCTGTAAAGGTGGTGAAATTTTTTGCAAAGAGACATAATTAGCTGGACAATCAAAATCGCCAATTTGGGAATGATGATCGGCCTGATTATTGTCGCGGTTATCCCCGCGAACGCCAAAATAGGCGTGTCTGTCAAAATTCCGGACTATCCCAAGGCCGAGGCCGGCGCCACAACGCTAGCGGTGAACAGGCTAGGTGCTGAAATACCATTTCTCCAATTTGAAAAGGCGGCGGACACAGCGTGTTCATCCATTCGAATGACGGTCAATCTTGAGCGGCAACAATGGACGCTGAGATATTCCATTTATGTTTCCACCACCACCTGCCCTATTCCAAACTATACATCTGGCCCCATTCCCATTGATCCAACTAAGTCCGTCGCAAGCTCCGGCTGGAATTATTCAACCATACCGGGAGCGGTGGAGAATGCAATAGAGAAGGAGATCAATCACGACCCGAATCGCAACGACGGGGCAATTCGAGGATTCCGGTCGTTGTACACCAGCCTCAAAGAATTCCAGCTAGGAGTTTCCGCGACTTTAAACGACCCAACGAAGCGCTTGCTGTTCGTGCCTTGGTGGTTGCATGGAAGCCAACTGCAACCCGGAGAATTTGCTAATGACTGGTTCCGGGTAAAGTTCAAAGAAGAACAGGAAGTAATCTTGGTGGGCCAGGGTTCCGTTTCTGGCCTTAGGATCCTGACAAAGGCCATAGGATATAGGGGGTCATTCTCGCAACGTCCAGACGATATATCGAACGAACATGCAAGTCTTGTCAAAGAACTTAATGGCAAGCCGGTCTATTTCTACGAGCACAAGCCTACTACTGATGGCCATGCAAGCGGGCGGAGACCCGGACAGTGACGCAAATGGTGCAGATCGCTGCAATCTGGATAGCCATCTCATTACTTCCCTGCGACGCAGCTGATAGTCGCGACAGCATTGCAGAAGTCCTGCTCCAAGTAGAAGTTAAGCAGGCTAGCCAAGCATACAACGAGGCCGAGCAGCTTGTGAGTGCAGCCTGCAAGAGTGCGCGAGAACTCGGCTCGGCGGATCGGAATCTAGTGGCAAAGTGCGAACTGGCGTATGCTTACCTGCTCGAAAGCTGGCCAGGGCATTCAAAGGATGCCCGTCAGCACTACGAAACGGCGATGGAATATGGGAATCTGGCCCAGCAAGCTCTTGCCCGAAACAATATCGCATTCTGGATTCTGGGAAAGCCCAAATACCGGCGAAGCGATGTGGAGAAACAGTTCCGCAAGATTGACTTGAATTTCGAGAAGCCAGGCACCCCATCTGATTTGAGAAGCTTTTACACTATGAATCTCGGTGATGCCCGTACGGCCATGGGAGATTGGCCCAATGCATTTGACGCTTATGCAAGGGCCTTGAGGCAAGGAGGAGAGATTGAGAGGTTTAGCGAGGGGATCCTGGCGATATATCCCCATCTTCGCCGAAACCGTGGTTCCCTGGCAGCTGCAGCCACAGATCTCCTGACAGGCCGGGATGCACCAACCGATGCGATAAAACTTGCGCGCCAAACACTCCTAATGGGTTCAGGCACTGGGCCTGGAAAATATCTGGATCCTGCTAGGTGGTTACATTTCAGAAAGGGCTGGCCCGCTCCAATGGAGGCCCTTCTTCGAGCTTACAGCGCCGCGTCGGTCGGTCGGTCGAGTTTCGAGAAGTCGGATTGGCAAGATTTGATAAAAGCTCGCGGGCAAGCAGGTCCTGGTAGTAGCTTATGGATTTCAGTCACTGCGATCGGCGAAATCTTCGGGATAAAGGATCCTGAAGCAAAGAAGAGATTCCATAAGATTATAACTAACCGCCGCTTGGATCCCGAGTTTCGGCAGGTGCTTGACCAATCCGCGCTCTCTTCACTCCTATATCAAGTGGCATCACTTGACGAGTTTTCGGATCAGGGCACCGATGCCATCTTCCGGCATTCTGCTGCGTTCGCGGCGGATCCCGCCAACTCGAATGCCGCTGTAAGTGCCGCAACTTTACTTAGTCGAGACCTGAAAGATTTACCTGGTCAATCGAAATGGACTGCGGACAATGAGAAGCTGAAGAGCGATTTGCTCCAGCCCTATCGGCCTCAATCGCTTGTTCAAAGAACTCTTGCCTTTTTGCGTGGCACGGCTTGGGACGAGGCCTTTTACGGACTTTCGCCCACTCAGTTGGATTGGGATGCGTTCGCCCGGGTCTACCTGCTTCTGGCTGCCAAGGCAAGCGCCGAGGAAAAGGCTGCATTGCTTATGACCCTGAAGCGGCGAGCAAAGCTAGATCAGGACGAAACTCCAGGGTCCGTATATTTAATAATCGGACAAATTATCGAGTCGCAGGCAGAATCGTTCGATGCCTATCTTCATGCTGCCCGTCAGTATATCAAGCAGAATCGAGTAAATGACGCGGCGTTTGCCATCGAAAATGCGGTTCGATTAGAAAACTCTGCCTTTCATGTTAGCAACTTGTTTCCACCTGCTTTAATGGAAGGCTGGAAGGATTTTGGAGTACGAATCGCCCCATCCGGCAAAAATGGATCCCCTACTGTTTCGATTAAGAGAGACGGTAAGATCGAAGAGTTCACCCAGGAATCCGTTGGCGCTAATGGGGTTTCCATTATTTCATTATCTGCGCCGTTGCTGCCCGGACAAAAAGTCACAATCAGTTACGGACACCTCTCGCAAGAGCTGTTTGTCGACTCGGCCCCCAAGTCTAGCATCGACAGTGTCTATGACCGTGAAAGGATCGTTTCCGGTGTTGCGCAAAGCGACACAGATGTTGTTCGACTCGAAATTACATCGAGCGCTACGGCTCCAGCAAGGCGTCTGGAGATGCGCGTGGATCCTTACACTCGCAGATTTCGCGTCCTCCTAAGAAATCCACTAGTGAGCGGTGAGCACCTCAGCTTGACCGGACTATGCACACAACGAAAGGTTGAGTCGAAGGATAGTGCATCAATTGACAGACTGGCTGGTTGCGCAAGCGGGGAAACAGGAAGAGTACCGTTGCTCAGCAAACCTGAGGTTGTTCACCAGAGGCCGCTGGATTGGGGCCGCAACCGCTTCTATGTAACAGCTGGCTCCATGACCGCAGAGAGCAACGTCCACACTACCACAAATCTCTATCTGGACTTTACCATCGATCATAACTGGAAGGTTTGGAACAAACCCCTGCTTGTTACCGCTCCGGAAAAGGAAGCCACCTCCCGCATAAGTGTGTTGTTGAATTCGTATGTTTCGGGACGAATTGCACCGTTGGTCGCCACGACCCCCGAGAAACTGGATCCGGGGCGGGTTGCTGCAGCATGTAAAGGTGATGTGGATTGCGAACCGCTCTTGGTCCAGCCGGTCTTTTCCGCATCCTATGAGGTTGGTGTATATGCTCCAATCATTTTGAGGCGTTTCACATATCCTGTACGCGGCCGCCGTAATGCTCTGTTTTTCGGGCCACTTGCCAAGGGCGGAGTTCAGAGCATTACAAATTCCCAGAGTGATCCCGGATTGATCGATCCAAAAACCTTTCATCAATTTCGGGCTGCTGGAGCACGTTTAGGTCATTTTCGATTCGTGAGTGACGAGAATACCGTCTCTCCATCCTTGCTCACCTACTTTGATTTCACTTGGGGGCGGTGGGATCGATTCAGGTTGCTTTCTGCAAACAACAATATCGATGCGCCTACTCGGTTCGAAGCAAGTGGGTTTCTCCAAATACCACGAACGACAGCGTATGTAGGTTTCGCATCCAACTTTGGACAAAGCGTAACCGATCACCGTCTATTCTTTGGCGTACGAGTCGATTTGGGCAAGAGTCTATCAAAAATGCCTTTCATTGGGTTTCGCGTTAAGCGCTGAGTTGAGAGAGGAGGCTGAGTGATGGTCCAACTTTCTCCTCTAATCCCGAACTCCACAAAGACAAGCCCCCTCCGCCTGCATCATAATAGCCCTTACAGCTCTCAAGGAGGCCCATCCTTTATGACAGACCCCGCCGGCCAGCGCTCACTGCCCGAGAACGCCTACAAACCCCTCCCACCGGGCGCCACCTATAAGCCCATCATCCCGGCCACGGAAGCGCCGCCCGAGCTCACCGCCCGCTCCATTGGATGGGGAGTCTT
>CAIRSA010000085.1 GCA_903881085.1 uncultured Acidobacteriia bacterium | reverse complement strand
GGGGAAAGGAACCGAGGCGTTGCCTCAGTCATTTTACTGCACTGTTACTGCACTGCTTCGTAAGTGCTTGATAATCAATGGAGCGGGTGAAGGGAATCGAACCCTGACGGACCAACTCGTCGCCCGGATTTCGGATCGACGTAAGTGCTCATGGCAGAGGGAGTTTTGCACCCTTGTTATTTTCTTCAAGATTTCTGAGCGCCTTGGAATCCAAAAAAAGTTGTCAGGAATTGTCAGGAAACCGGCCGCACTCCCACGGCGCATCGAGTTGAAGCGGTGCTCAATCATCCGATCCCGGAATTGATTTCACATTCGGCCCCGGTTCGAGCGGGCAGGAGCATCTGCTCCCAGGTCCCATCCGTTATGGCACACCGTGGGGTTGCCGTGAACCATCCCGTGTGGTTTCTTCAACGCGTCTGAACGAGACGCATCCAGAGCGTCAGCGGGGAGAAAGCCGCTGACCAGCGACCTGCCCAGAGTTTTGGGAAAAGTGCTTTGGAATGCCTGAAGCTCTACCGGAGTTCAATCAACCGCTCACCGGTTCCAAGCATCTGGACAATCTGTGGGATCAGCGGCTCAAACCATTGAAGCAGAGCACGACGGCTGGTGTTTCCAATTCGCAGCCAGAGGATTATGGGGCCATTTTTGCTTTGTTGCAGGCGGCGGGGAAAATCTTCGTCCTTTGTGACTAAAACGGCGTGCTGTTCGATGGCGTACTGCCAAATCGCGGAATCTTCCGCGTCCCGAAGCCCGATATCGACGACGTGTTCTGCCTGCAAGCCGGCTGCGGCCATCAATCGAGCCAGGGCGGGCGGCAACTGGGCATCGACGACAAATCGCATGACCTACCGGGTAACCAAAACAGGATGGTCCGCTTCGGCGGCCGCATAGTTCAGACACGCAGAAATGTCCTCCGATTCCAGATACGGATAATCGGCCAAGATTTCTGCTTCGGGCACTCCGGCTGCCAGCAAATCAAGAACGTCTTTCACCCGAATCCTCATTCCTCGGATGCACGGACGTCCGCCACATTGATTCGGATTGAAGGTGATCCTGTCTGCCACCCCTCCAACCTACGCCAAGACCAGCCGCGGGTAAAGAGCCACAACGCTCGATCCCGCGGCGGGCTTTTCGAGGACAACTTGAGTTCGAAATCGGCGGGTGAGAAGCCCCCCAGCAAGGGGTGTCGGCGTTGGCGGTTATCGCCGACGGTGGGTGACTGGGTGAGGTCCGCCCTGCAGGAGGCACAGCTCTCCACGGAGCCTTGCCGACGGCTGGGGGCAGGAAGTCCTTCGTTCATCTTGCGCAGGATACCACCGGGGCGGGCGGACAACTACTGTGCGGGGCTGATGAACCTAGAAACGGCGGTTCGAACCGCTGATAGACGCAGATAAACGCGGATGGGGAGGGAGATGAATCGTCGGATGCGCCTCCAATTCATTCACCTGCCGGGTGAGTCTCCATGGCCCCTGTGCTGCGGTGGTGTTCTCTCACAACGCCAGGTCCAGGCGATGGAGTTCCTCACACGTTTGGAGTCCC
>CAIRSA010000084.1 GCA_903881085.1 uncultured Acidobacteriia bacterium | reverse complement strand
GGTCCGTCCCCTCCGTCCCCCGGTTATTTCAGCGCCCGTGCCAGCAGGTTCTTCGTAATCTGCTGCACGCGCGCATCCGGCCCGTGCGGACGCGTCCAGTGCGACCACGGCAACCAGTGTCCGGGTGGAGCCGACAAGCCCTGCGACCACCAGATGGTCGCCGCGTTGAAAACGAAATTCCCCTTTGGCCCCGGGTAGATCGTAGCCGTCCAATGCGCCGGCCTCACGCCGCTGGAAAGCGCGGTCCCCTCGGCCACAACCTCCAACCCTGGAATGTTCGCCGGGTCCCCGTGAAACTCCCAACCAACCAGCCCCGGTATCGAATCGCCCTTCTTCATGCCAGTACCGGCGAAGATCCAATGTTCTGGTTTCGTCGCAATCCAATCGCCGCCGCCATTGACCGGGGTAATGGTCCGCGCGCCCATCAGCAGCGCTTCGTTAGGGCCTTCCATATCGAACGGCCCCATGGTCTTCTTCTCTTCCGCCGAAAGCCCGCCGAAGCGGCCCGCGCGGCGGATTGTCCGATTCGGCCCATATGGACTCAGAAAGCAGACCGAATTGCCGCTCAGATACAACTGATTCACGCCCGCATCGACGGCGGCCTTCGCCGTGTCGTACTGCCGCGGATCCCAGTATTCGTCGTGCCCCACGCTGATGAACGTCTTCGCGCGTAGCGGCTGCGAAGGGTCAAGCATGTCGCTATTCGAACAATACGTCACATCGTAACCATGCTGTTCCAGCCAATAGCACAGCGGAAACTCCCACAGCAGAAACTCGCCCGAACCCACCGACTGCGGATTCTCAAAAATCTGCGGATACTTGCCGTACGGCCGGTTGAAACTCACCGACGATTCTCCAACCAGCGACCCCTTTGGGTGTGTGTACAGCGAATATTTGTCCGGCCAGACATTATAGGCTTGCCATGTGTTGTCGCTCACCTGAAACAGAATCCCGGCTTTGCGACGGTCGCGCACCACAAAGATCACATAGCTCTGCCAAGGCGTGCCTTCTGTCAACGTCAGCCGCCCCAAATACACGCCGCTCGGCCAGTCCTTGGGAATCTCCACTTGCGCGCTGGTCTCCCACTGGCAGATGCGCAGCCTCCGCTCGCCCACTTCCGGATCGGGCTGCGTCTTGCCGGCGAACGGGCCCAGCACGGTCATGCGCCGCGCGCCTGTGCCGCCGTAGTAGCCCATGCGGAAGATCTCAATCTGAAATCGCTGCACGGGGTTGGTGCTCACCTTGATTTCCAGCGTCTGTCCGGCTTCAATGCTCTGATGCGAGCAATAGCCTTCGATAAACGGCGAGCGGAAGCCACCCGGCTTATCCAGGCGCATGCGCGTCAACTGCCAGTCCGTGGTTCCCGGCTTGCGGTTTTCCACGCTCACGAACGGCGCGGACAGCGCGGCTTTTAGAATTTCTCTTCGATTCGGCACGGCGTCCTCATTCTCATATTGATACCATGTAGTATTCTCTCGCATGGCACAACGCGGACATTTCATCACATTCGAAGGCATTGACGGGTGCGGCAAAACAACTCAAATGCGGAAGCTGATCGATCGCATGCGTCATGCGTTTTACGACGTTCATGAGTCGGCCGAACCGGGCGGAACCCCAATAGGCATGCAGGTGCGGCGCATTCTGCTCGATTCCGCCAATCAGGAACTTTCGCCCACCGCGGAGCTGCTGCTGTATTTCGCCGGCCGCGCACAAAACATCGATCAATGGATCAAGCCGGCAATCGCAGAAGGGCGCATCGTCATCTCTGACCGCTTTACCGATTCGACTCTCGTCTATCAGGGCGCCGGCCGCGGTCTCTCGACAGAGATGATTCTGCAACTGCATGAGATCGCCTGCCGCGGCGTGAATCCTGACCTCACCATCATCATCGATATCGATCTCGAAACCAGCTTGGCCCGCGCCAAGAAACGCAATAAAGTCTTAAGCGATCAGAATCAGCCCGACGAAACGCGCATGGACGAACAGGCCGTCGACTTCCATCGCCGCGCGCGCGATGCCTATGCCGAACTCGCTAAAAAAGAGAGTGGCCGCATCGCTGTGATCGATGGCCGCCGTTCCATTGACGCCATTTCCGACGATGTCTGGGATACCGTTCGTAGGAGGCTGCTTGTTCGATAATTTCTACGGTAACGCCACCGCCGCAGCCACGCTGGAGGGCATGATCTCTGGCCAGCGCATTCACCAGACGCTGCTCATCGCCGGCCCCGAAGGCATCGGCAAGGCAACGCTGGCGCGGCGCTTTGCGGCCCGCCTGATGGGGCATCCGGAGATGATTGAACTGGATGACCTGAGCCTGCCCGGCAACCTGGCGCACATTGCCGAGCGTGAAAAGCTGCCCTCGGAAAAACGCGTCGAAGATCCGCTGGTGTTTCAATCGCACTCCGACTTTCTGACCTTTCCGCCCGACGGCCCACTGCGCCAACTGTCGATTCAACAGATGCGTCTGCTGAAAGACCGCGCACAGTTCAAGCCCATGCACGGGCCTTATCGCGTGTTCCTGATCGATCATATCGATCGCGCCAATGAACAGGCCGCCAACTCGCTGCTGAAAACATTGGAGGAGCCACCGGAGCATCTGATTCTCATCATGACCGCCGAAAACGCTTATGATTTGTTACCAACCATCCGCTCGCGATCGGTGCCATTACAGTTGGCTCCGCTCTCGCCGCCTGAGATGAAGGAGTTCGTAAAAGCACGCGGGCTCGATCATCCGGAACGCCGGGTGGCGCTCGCCAGCGGCAGCCCGGGCATGGCCGTTTCGTTGGATCTCGCGGCGTACGACAAACGGCGCGAAGCGATGCTCGCACTGCTGGTAGCAGCATCGGGAAAATGCACGGTGGGTACCTGGGCAAAGCATTCCGAATCCATCGGCGCAAGCCGTTCGGAAAAGCTGGAGCCGTATCTGAAGGTGCTCTACCTGCTGTTGGAAGATCTGTTGTTGTTGCAGGAACAACGTACCGACATCATGAATTTCGATGTCAGGCAGGAACTTCAGACGCTGGCGAACGTCTTATCATTTGAGTGGATCCGCAAGGCCGTCGGCAGAGTTGACGAATTGGTGGTAATGCTGCGGCGGAATATTCAGAAGGGCATCGCGCTCGATGCCTTTGTGATGGAGATGCGGACGGGCTAGCGCGTGTGGTATGAATAAACCAAGTTACTAAATCGGAGAATCAGAAGGAGCCCGGCAGTGGAGGCAGGTAATCGCAAGTTAATCCGTCCAAATATAGTTGCAGGTAAAGAACCCATGAATTCACCTCGTCGTGAAGTACAAACCAAGAAGATCGTTCCACCAGATCAAACCAACGCCGAAAACTTCTACTACATGAAGCAGATGCAGGCCAAGACGCCAATGGTGGTGGTGCTGAAGGACGGCGAAGTGCTGGAAGGTATCATTGAGTGGTACGACAAGTGCTGCTTGAAGTTCAATCGCGAAGGTGCTCCCAACCTGCTGTTGTACAAAGCCAATATCAAATACATGTACAAGGCCGGGTCCTAACCGTTACCACTGTTTTTGTGCGCGGTCGCGCAGTTCCAGGCGGTATCGCCGCCGTTCGCCTGCTTCCTCATAGCGTCGTTTTTCATCTTCTGAAACCGGGATGCCGGGTTCGATGAGTTGGCGCTTGCCGTCTTTATCCAGCGCCACGAAAGTCAGGTAGGCGCTGGCTGTGTGTTTGATTTCGCCGGTGCGGACATTTTCCACCCACACCTTAACGCCCACTTCCATCGACGTGCGGTAGACTCGGTTGACACTGGAGCGCAGAATCACCAGTTGGCCGATGTGAATCGGCTGCAGAAAATTCATGTGGTCGATCGATGCCGTCACTACGGGACAACGCGCGTGTCGCACCGCGGCCAGCGATCCGGCCAGATCCACCAGGCTCATGACCTTGCCGCCAAACAGCGTGCCCAGTATATTCGCGTCATTGGGCAGGGCCAGTTCCGTGAGTTGCGAATTGGATTCGCTCAGTCGGCGTCCTGCAAGTGGTTCACTCATGCATGCTCCTTTTTAGACCGCCTCAATCCACCAGTGGATGCAGGCCCGTTGTGGGGCAGGCTTGAGCCTGCGGAGGGCTTCAGCCCGACTGCAACTAACTGCCGGATTCAAGATTACGGGTCCCCGCCGGCCCTGCCCGGTCTCCTATAGTAACTCCGGCGAAAAGCCCGCACCTGAGCCTGAAGAATTCCGCCATCCGATTCGCTAACCTCGCCGGCATCGAACGGAAAATGATTTTGCTCGCGTGCATAGCGCACTGCGTCAGCAGGCCCGGCGGCAAACCGCACAGCGTCGGGGCCATCGCCCGCCGGGAAGTGCGAGCAGCGGCCGCGCGCGTAACCCATGTTGCAAAGGCTAAGCAGCGTGGCTTCATCCGGAGTGTGCGCCGTGGCTTCGTCCGGAGTGTGCGCCGTGGCTTGCCCCGGCGTGTGCGCCGTAGCCCCGGCATGGCATTCGCCACGGTACGGATCCACCAGCGGAAAACGCGCGGATATGCCTGCTTCCAGCCTATCCAGCGGCAAGAAATACGGGCACGGCATCGTTCGTATGGTACCATGCGGACGAAGGGGAATATGGCGAATTCGCGATTGGAAATTTTGAAGAGCCTGGTGGAACAGGACCCGGCAAACGCATTCACGCGTTATGGGCTGGCGATGGAGTACGTGAACGCCGGCGAGTTGGAAACCGCCGTCAGTGAGTTCAACGCCCTGTTGGAGCACACACCCACCTACGCCGCAGGCTATTTTCACGGCGGGCAGACCCTGGAAAAATTGGGGCGCACCGAGGATGCCAAGGCGCTTTACCAACGCGGCATCGATGTGACAACCAAGACTGGCGACGGCCACACCCGCAGCGAACTGCAGGGTGCGCTCGATATGCTCAGTTAGCATGGGCTTCCACGCCGGTCTTTTCAGGCAGGGAGTGGAACTTTTCAATCGCCAGGAATACTTCGAATGTCACGAAGTGTGGGAGCAGCTTTGGACGCCCTCGCGGCCGCCAGAGCGCCTATTCCTGCAGAGCCTGATTCACTTTGCCGTTGGCCTCTATCATCACCGCAATCAAAATGCGCTAGGCGCCTCGCGGCAACTCGCAAAGGGCCTGCGTAAGATAGAAGCCTACTTACCGGAGTGGGGCGGCGTGCGCACGGCCGCGCTTGCGGAGGATATGAGCCGCTGCCTGCGGACAATCGAATCAGGCGGAACCGTCACTCACTTCCCTGTGATCAGCGAGACGGCAGTATCATCATAATAATAGTCAAGCGCCGCCTCTCCTCCGTGACTTGTGAAGACAGGCGATTTGTGGGGCGGGCAATCCTGCCCGCAGCCGCCCTTACAGGCGGCTCACATGATTGGACATCACCACGTAGGCATGCAACCGTTATCGATGATGTTTGCGCTCCCCATCGAGGATGGCATCTTCCACCAGGCCTGCAATCTCCGGAAGGCTGCCGTGCAGGCGGAAAGTAACGAACACCGGATGATCGATAACATCCCAATGTGGCAGACGTCTTTCATAGTGCCTCATTACTTATGGCGTGGTTTTGGGCGGTGGAAATTCTCTGAAATAGGTACACTGGCCGCCTGAAAGGCGGCACCTGCTCTGTGAGAGAATTGCGTTTGAGTTACGATAACGCCAGTGGCCGAATGATCGAGTTGATCCGTGAACTCTTCCGTCGTAATGAGTACGAGTATTCGCTCCATGCGTTGGATCAAAGTATCCTGCGCCGGATTTTCACGCGAGAGATCGAAGAGGCGGTGGAAGACGGGGAAATCATCGAAGACTATCCCGCGGACAAGTACGGTCCAAGTTGCCTCATCTTTGGCTTCACATCCGACCGGCGCCCACTCCATGTTCATTGTACTTATCCGCAACGCAGACCGGTGAAAGTGATAACCTTGTGTCAGCCTGACCCAGTTCAGTGGATCGAGTTCCGCCGGTAGTCCGCAACAATTGTGGCGAGATCAGTATTGACCCGAAGCCGCCTCGCGATTGCAGAAAACTATTTGGGAGCGCAAGACTCCGGTGCGGACGATCGAAGCATCGGTTTATGAGTTTTCTGGCTGATGTCTTACCGCCCTTGGGCCAGGCAGCGCAACGGCCATTCCCATCTCGCGCAGCATCATATCTTCTTTGTCGCGGGCGCTGAGCTCAATGGTCAGTTGCATCATCCTGGAAAAAGCGGTTGCGGGAGACGGACACCCGGTAATGCGCGCCACGAAAATACTTCGGATGAAGAAGACGG
>CAIRSA010000083.1 GCA_903881085.1 uncultured Acidobacteriia bacterium | reverse complement strand
TTTTGGCCGGAATTTCGCTGTCCGTCCCCTGTTTGCCCCGGCGATACAACCCGCAATACGAACTCACCCATTGGGTGACCATTCGGATTCCCGCAACATTCTACAAATGAAGCGGATTGCCGCAATACAAAGACTCAAGTGCTTTTTTAAGGTTTATGAACCCGCCGCGCCGGCTGCCAGGAGTGGAACTGTTCCTGTCTTTGCGCAGCGCCAGTCTTATCCCGCATTCCGAAATAGATTGCAGCGTCAATAGAGTGCGGGCCTCACCCCCATGGCATATTCCTGCTTTCTCATTCCGCGTTAGCCATTACTCATAGACGGCAAAGTACCTGTTTTTCGGTACTTTCGGGGGTTGGCGCAAATCTCTCCCATCTCTAATATGGGTGGAGACCAATCACCGATCATGACAAAAAAAACAGCCATCCTCTTAGGCATTCTTCTCCTCGTTACGAATACGTTCGCAGCAGATGGGCCGGAATCAAAAGCTAGCGCTGCAACGGGAGAACCCTTGACGGTTACTGAGCCGCTGTTGGACCGCTGTTCCGGCAATTCCTGCATTGCAAAACCCGGATCGTGGAACAATGAGCTCATCCGTAACGAAAGAAAATGGTTCTACCTATCGGTGGTTGCCCATGGTGCGGGTACAACCGCCGATGCCATAACCTCGTGGAATCAACCAGAGACAACGTCACTGCTCCGAGACCAGGCCGGCCGCTTCGGAATAAAAGGACTCATGATCAAGGAGGCTATCTTTGCCGGCACAATTACTCTGGAGTATCTGGTGCTCAAACACTATTCACCGAAGTGGGTGGTACGTACCTTCACGGTTGTTAACTTCGCGCTGGGTTCGGAGTATTCCGCCCTCGCAATCCATAATCGCGTGGTGATCAACCGTCAAGCTGCCAGGTAGGACATGTTTGTGCCAGAGTTCGCTGACTTTCGACATCCGCAAATCAGGCAAGCGAAAGGGACTGCTCCAAAAAGTTTTCGTGGAAACCCGCGGGCATTTTCGGCGCAGCGTTGCGCGGACCCACGAGTGTCTGCACCAGGAAATCGTAAGAACGATTTGGCATTGGACTACAAGGCCTTGGCCGGGGCCATTGATCCAACCCTGTTTTAGTAGCTCGCGAATGCGATAAACTGGAGACGTTCCGGACCTTCGGGTCCATCATTAACAAGGAGTCCTTCACCCAGTGTCCATCACGGTTTCCCGTCGAAATCTGTTCTACGCACCCGCCGCGCTCGCGGCTGCGAACGCTGTTCCGCAAGCCTCTGCCGCAGGGGCCGGCTTTACCCTCGGCGTCGCCACCTACTCGCTGCGCGAGTTCAAAGCGCGCCCTGAAGCGATTGCCATTTTGAAGAAGCTGAACGTCACCGACATCAGCATCAAGGAATTTCACCTTAAGTATGCAGACACGCCTGAGCAGACTAAGGCGGGGGCAAAAGAGTTCCGCGACGCCGGTTTTACCATCGCCAGCGGCGGCAACATCAGCTTGCAAAAAACCGCGGAACTGAAGCCGATGTTTGAGTATGCCAAGAACGCCGGCATGCCGATGATTGTGTGCGCACCCACCCATGAAACGCTTCCTGCGGTGGAAGCGCTGGTGAAGGAGTACAACATTAAGGCGGCCATCCATAACCACGGACCCGAGGACAAGCACTTCCCTACCCCGAAGAGCGTGCTCGATGCGATTAAGGGCATGGATAAGCGTATGGGCTTATGCATGGACATCGGACATTCCACACGCGCCGAGGCCGACATTGTGGAGTGGACGAAGATGGCCGGCGAGCGCCTGTTCGACCTGCACACCAAGGACCTGATTTTCGAAAACGGCAAGTGGGTTCAGGTCGCCGTGGGCGATGGCAAACTTCCAATTGTCCCTCTGTTCAGGGAACTCAAGAAGATGGGCTTCACAGGCGCCATCCACCTGGAGTACGAGATCAATGCGAAGGATCCGTATCCAGGCATGGAGCGGTCGCTGAGCTATATGCGCGGCGTGATGGCCTCGATTTAACCCTAGTCTAAAGCGGGGCCGGTTGCTCGTTCCGGCCCCAAACTCAGTATTTTTCAATTCCCCCTAAAGTGAATCCCCTACCTCGCCGATATATGCTCACAGAGGGCAAAGCACTATGTCGGCAACATCATTTTCCACGCGCATTGTAGAAACGATCAAGAAAGGACTGGTAGTCGACGGCATGAGAGTTGAGCCGTTGTCTTTGCATGAAACCGGCGTCGGCCAGGTGCAGTTGCTGGACATGGACTTTGGCGTGAAATTCGCCGAGGGCATGAACAAAGTCCTTTTCTACACATTTACCAGCGAACTCAGCGTGGATGAAAACATGGAAGACTTCCAGGATTTCGTGAAGCTGTCGGCCATGCGCTGCCGTCCGCGGACGCTGCTTCCGCAGTAGCGGACAGGCCGTTTGGGTGCGGCGATGCAATGGACGAGGGATTTGCCCAGAGCCTCCAATCCTCCCAGTCTTCTTGATGTTCTTCGCTTTGGGGAATTGGGTCGGAAAATGGAAAGGCAATTGATCTCGAAGAGCCGCGCAAGTTAGTAAGCGGTTTTGGCTCATGCTATTTTCCTTCGCGGCCAGGATGTCTGAATTTGCAGGTGAGGTCCCCAAACAGCAAACAGCACCAGCAATTCCCATTGCATCTCCAATATGTGATAACTTGTCTATCACTCCTTGAGGAGGGAGATAGAAGAATGTTCAGCATGATTGGACACGCAATATTTGGCTTAATCGTGGGCATCGTGGCCCGCATGATTATCCCTGGAAGCCAGCGCATGGGCATTATCATGACCTGCCTGCTAGGCATTGGCGGCGGCTGGCTGGGTGGCTTTTTAGGTAAGGCGCTCGGCTGGTACAAAGAGGGCGAGGCAGCGGGCTTCATTATGTCCGTCGCCGGCGCGATCCTGCTCTTTTTCATTTACCGCATGATCTAGTAAAAGCAGGGGTCTAACAACTTCCCAGGCTCGGCAACGGTCAACCGGGCGGAATGCGACCGCAACCCCAACGATTGCTCGGCCATCTGGCGCACCAGTTCGGGATGATTGTTATGTTCGCTCAGGTGGCCGAGGATCAGATTCGATACCCGCGAATCCAGATCCTCAATGATAAATGTCCCCGCCGCATCGTTCGATAGATGTCCGTTACGCCCCATGATGCGCTGCTTCAGCGGCCATGGATACGGCCCTACCTTCAACATCTCCAGATTGTGATTCGATTCAAACACCAGCAGGTCGCTGCCGCGTGCGTGCATCTTCACCGAATCGGGCACGTAACCAAGATCGGTAATGATGCCGACCTGAATGCCCTGCGCGCGCAGGCAGAAGCCCACCGGGTCGACGGCGTCATGCGGGATCGTGAAGGAATCGATCTCAAATTCGCCGACATGCAACCGGGTGCCTGACTGGAACTTTTCCACGATGGGTTCGCGGCCCTCCCAATCGATCATCGGCGCGGTTTTGTGCGACATGTAGACTGGAATTTTGCCGTCCTTGTTGACGGCGATGCGCAACAGGCCGGCCACGTGGTCGCTGTGTTCGTGCGTGACGAGGATCGCGTCGAGCTTGTCGACATCCTCGCCAATCGCGGCCAGACGTTGACGCGTTTGCAACCGGCTGAGGCCGGCGTCTATCAAAATGCGGGTGCGGTCCGTCCCGACAAATGTGGAATTGCCCGAACTGCTTGACGCTAATACACAAATTTTGACGATGACATTGCTCCCCAGCGGCTTTTAAGGAACCCACCCAAACAACGGAGCTCGGCGCAGCTGGCAAGTCGCGAGTTCCTCTTCGTTTGTAGGGCTGCGCCGGCCCTGTTTGGGCTTCTTCCCATCATACGAAAATTTCTTCCGGGGATGAGAATTTTCTCTCCCGATCCGCACTCTTTGTTATACGGATAGCTTATGGCAATTACAAAACCTCGCACCAAACTGGTAAACTTTCGCTTAAGCGAAGAAGAGTTTCAAGGACTTAGAGAGGCCAGCGCCCAGTTCGGTGCGCGCAGTCTCTCGGACTTCGCGCGTTGCGCGGTCCTGAAGTCCTCCATCGGCGATTCGGATTCCGACGGCCTGATCCATGTGCGGTTGTCTGACATCGACCACAAGGTGGCCGAGATCGAGAGCAACATGCGCCAGATCAAGGATTATCTGACCGCGGCGGCCACCGCCTGAGGTGGAAAGCGGAACTGGTGGTGAGAATTTGGACCGGCGGATCCTCGCTCGCCAAGGCTTCCGCCTTCGCTAAACCTTCGGCGGACAAGACGGCGGACAGGTCGCCTGTCCTACCCACGGAAAGCCAATGTTTCAAAGGGTAGGACCGGCGGATCGCCGGTCCTGGTCGCCAGCGTTCCTACTCGGCGATCAGCAGTTCCGTAGGGTCGATTCGGCTGAACAGGAACGCGCTCACAAACAGCATGCTGGCCAGCGGAATCAGCGGCTGATTGTAGTTGCCGAAGTACGTCACCATGTAGCCGAAGGCCACCGACGAAAGGAACGACCCGAGTTGGCCTGCCATGTTCATGGAACCCGTCACCGTGCCCGAATACTTGCGGCCGATATCAAGGCAGACCGCCCACGAGACCGGCAACATGCAGTCCATGCTGCCGTAGCCTAAAGTAAGGAAGAGCACAGCCAGGTGCTTGTCGCCCGTCAACGCGGTGGACATCAGAAACACGCCCGATAGCGCCAACCCAGCGGCACCCACCGTGCGACGGCCAATGCGCAGGCCGAATTTATCCACCAGTTTGTCGCTCAGCCAGCCACCAAAAAGATTGCCGCACGCGCCGGCGACAAACGGAAGCACGGAGTAGAGTTTCATCTCCTGCTCATCGAAGCCGCGGCCCTTCTGCAGATAGGTGTGCAGCCACGAAAGGTAAAAGTAACTGCCCCAGCAGTAGGTGTGATACATCCACAGGATCAGCAGAAAGTTTTTCTTCTTCAGCGCCTCAGCCCACGGCAGGCCGACGTGCGCCACCGGCGACGACGGCGCGCCGATGACGGCCATCTCTTCCTTTGTCACACCGGCCATTTGCGACGGATGATCGCGATACCACATGTACCAGACAATCGCCCAGATCACACCCAGAATTCCGAAGACGTAGAACGAAGCGCGCCAGCCGTAGGCGATCTGGATCGGGACCACCAGCAACGGCGCCACCGCCCCGCCGATGCGTGAGGCCATCCACACGATACCGTGCGCCTTGGCGCGTTCCTGAACCGGGAACCATTTCGAGATAGCAGAGGAACTGGTGGGATACGCGCCAGCTTCGCCCGCACCAAACAGGAAGCGCGTGACGATCAGCATGGCGAAGCCCGAGACTGCGCCGGTGAGCGTGGTGAAGATCGACCACCAGACCACAATGCGCGTTAGCACCTGGCGCGGTCCGATGCGGTCAGCCATTGCGCCGCTGGGAATTTCGAAGGCGGCGTAAGAGATGGTGAAAGCGCCGACGACCCACCCCCACATCTCCGGCGTGAGGCTTAGATCCTTTTGCATCCGGGTGCCGGCGACAGAAATGCAGACCCGGTCAAGATAAGTAATGATCGAGAGAAGAAAGAGAAGGGCTAGTACGCGGTAACGATAGAGCATCCCCGCTATTATATATGCTTTGGGTGGGGCGGAACCCAGGTGTTCATCTGTGTCCATCTGTGTGTATCAGTGGTTAATGTTTTTGAGAGTATCAACGCCGAACCAACACTAAGAAATTAACCACGGATGGGCACAGATGGACACAGATAACGAACTGACAAAGGTGATAGGTGCAGGAATTGAGCTTCAATTAAGCCCTTCCCGGCGAAGGTGCCCCGCCTACAAATGCTTCGCCATGAACGCCAGCCCACCCACGCCGTGAAAACTATGTTCCCCTGAAAAAACCTCGTGCCCCGCCATGTCAGCGGCGCCCAGCGTTTCATAAACCTTCTTCACCCGAGCGAAGC
Organism: uncultured Acidobacteriia bacterium; assembly: GCA_903881085.1. Taxonomy (GTDB): domain Bacteria; phylum Acidobacteriota; class Terriglobia; order Bryobacterales; family Bryobacteraceae; genus CAIRSA01. Next base: position 12,036 of record CAIRSA010000083.1, on the reverse strand, counting down.
TGTCGCGGGCCGCAGCCACCGGGAAAATATTATCGCGGTCGCCCGATTCGGCAAACAGCGGACGCGGTGCGATCAATCCAGCCACATCGTACATCTCGGCCCAGTTCAGAATCCCCGGCACATAGTTATCCATGCAGTGCGCAATGCTCAACACGGAATCGCGAAACGTATTCAGATACCCGCTGATAAAAGCGCACTTGATGCGCGGTTCCAGCGCTGAGGCAAACGTGGTGCAGGTGCCGCCACCCGAAATTCCCATGCAACCGACACGCTTGGCATCAAGCTCTTTGCGCGTCTCAATCCAATCGATGGTGCGCATCACATCGTACACACGCCAACCGATCATCGTCTCGCCCAGCAACAGCGCCGCACCGGCGTTCGGCTGGCACGACGACGCACCCAAGCCTTTCTTTTTGTTCGCCGGATCGCGGCGGCAACCGAAGCCCATCGGCTCAATCGCCACGGCGGCCATACCGTGTTCCACGGCCTGTATGGCGAAGTCGTGCTGATACCCGTCCTTGTCCGTGCGATCGCGGCCCTTGTCGTCAATGCCGACAATGTCGTCCACACCGCGCCCGTGCCCAGGCACGCAAATCATCACCGGATGCGGCCCACTGCCCTTCTTCGGCGTCAGCAGATAGACCAGCTGAAACAGACCCTCACGCGTCTCCATCACAAACTTTTCTCGCGTGTAGGTGGGGAACTGCTTCACTTCGAGCGACTGCGGATTTAGCGCCGTCTTCTGCCGTGGGAAGCCACCAACCAGTTCCGTGATCTTCATGCGCAGCTTCTTCTGCCACGCCTCAGCCTGCTTGGCGTTTGTGGCTTTGAAGGTGAGTAGAAGCGGCGCGGACTCCCAGCGTTTGCGCGTCCAGGAAACCGGATCGAAACCGTTCAGTTGAACCTTCGATTCCGCTCCATCGAGCGGACCGGTGTACTTCGCTGAAGCCATTGTCTGGGCCGCGGCGGGCGCGGCAAGGGCCGCCGCCGCGAATGCGCGTCGTGAAACCTTGGTCGCCATTCGGATATGTCCTTTTTTAGAGATTCACGTCGAGCGTTTCGTTGAACAGATTTTCGTCAAACGTCACGCCGGCCATGCGGAACCGTTCCATCATTTTAGGACGAACGCCCGACCAACGGAAGCGCCCCTGCACTTTGCCCGTATCGGTGACGCCGATGCGTTCAAACAGGAAGATGTCCTGCGTGTGCACGCGGTCGTGATCCACGCCCAGCACTTCTGAGATGTTGATGATCTTTCGCGAACCGTCCTGCAAGCGCGAAACCTGCACCACCAGCTTGATGGCGCTGGCCAACTGCGACAGAATTACCTTAGTCGGGATCTGCAGGTCGGCCATCAGAATCATGGCTTCGAGACGAGAGAACGCGTCGCGCGGAGAGTTGGCGTGGACCGTACTCATGGACCCTTCGACACCGGTGTTCATGGCCTGCAACATGTCCAGCGCTTCGGCGCCGCGGCACTCACCGATGATGATGCGGTCAGGCCGCATACGCAGCGCGGTGTGCACCAGCGCGCGCTGGTTGATGCCGCCTTCCTTATTGAGGTTGGGCGGACGGGTTTCAAACTTGATGACGTGGCGCTGCTGCAACTGAAGCTCGGCCGTGTCCTCAATCGTGATGATGCGCTCTTCTTCGGGAATGAAGCGCGAGAGGGCGTTGAGCGTTGTCGTTTTGCCGGAACCAGTACCGCCAGAGATCAGCGCGGTGCACTTCACCTGCGCGCAGGCGGCGAGGAACTTCAGCATCGAAGGCATCAACGACTTGTAGGACAGCATTTCGTCAGACGTGACGACGTGGCGGCCGAAGCGGCGGATGCTGAGCGAAGGGCCGTCAATCGCGAGCGGCGGGATGATGGCGTTGACGCGCGAACCATCGAGCAGGCGGGCGTCGACAATGGGCTGCGCTTCGTCGATACGGCGGCCGACCTGCGAAACGATCTTCTCGATGATGTGCAGCAGGTGGGCGTTGTCTTTGAAGCGGACCTGCGTGAGCGCGAGCTTACCGCCGCGCTCGATGTAAACTTTGTTGTAGCCGTTGACCAGAATATCGGAGATGCTGGATTCCTTGAGCAGCGTTTCCAGCGGACCCAGGCCGAGAACTTCGTCGAGCACTTCTTCGACGATCTTGTTCTGCTCGGACATCGTCATGGGAACGCGCTCGTCTTCGAGCAACCGTTCCACGACGCGGCCGATTTCGGCGCGCACGCGGTCTTTCGGGATCGACGAGACGCGGTCCAGGTTCAGGACGCCGATCAATTTCTTGTGGATTTCCGATTTGAGCTCGAAGTAACGGTCAGAGGGGCGAACAGCGGCCACCGGAGTGGACATGCTCATGGAGCCGGAGCTGACCTTCTCTTTTTCTACCTGCGGCAGGGGCTTGCCAACTAGTCCACGTGGAGGCGCGGGACGTGGGGGCAGGTTCGGCCGGTGAATGCCGGGGCGCACAACGGGCCCGCGCAATGGCGGAGCCTCACTGCTGGTCTTTTGCGCGTCTTCAGGACGCGGCACTTCCGGGCGATCATTGAAACCCATTCCACTCGACATTATAGAATGTTAAACCGCCCTGTGTCTGGAAGTTGCTATTCAGTGGTGCCCGGTGGGGCAGGTTGGCAACCTGCCGGCGCAAGAGTTGGAAGCGCATTGGCCGATTGGCAATCGGCCTCTTTCTTCTCCAGGGCAGGAGCCGGTGGATCCTTCTGCGCCTCCTCGTAAGTCGTCTTCACATCTTTCCAGAAGTTCTTAGTAAACAATTCTTTCATAACTATTTCAATCCCGTGATCAGAAACTCATCGGACAGATTATTAAGGTATCCGCCAACCATCGCCTGCCCATCTTCAGAGACATACAAGTGGGTCGCATCCTTGATTGGACTCTCCCGCATCCCGGTTATGGCACCGGTCTTGATGTCCATCCGTCCAATCCCGGATCCCACCTTGAAGACCCAGATGGATTTGCCGTCGGCACACCAACCAGCCACCCGATATCCTCCGCTGCCGGGTATGGGAAAGACGGCGTCACCCTCGACAATCAAAATTCCGTCGCCTACCCCCGTGGTAATCGCCACCCTGGAATCTCCCGGCCCGGAAATCATATTGACCAAACCAGAACCAGCGACGCCATAGCTTCCTGGCTCGAACTCATCGGAAATTGCTCTCGTCTCACCGGAACGCAAGTCTTGAGCGTAGACCCTTTGCCCCTTACCCTCCGGATGGCCTACGGCGACAATTCGTTGCGCAGCAGGCTGAAAGACAGCGGCGGTGATGGTGAGGCCCGGAAAGTCCACGGCCCGGGTCTGGCCAGTTCCCATGGGTAGCAGCAGAATTCCCGAAACCGTACCGCTGCTCAACGCCACAGCATACTTGCCATCTTTGGTAAACGAGCTTGCGGTACCCTCGCCCAAGTTTACGGCCGGGGTGCCGCTGGTTGACCGGAAGTAGATTTGCTTTCCCTGTGCGGCTTCCCCAATTTCCGTAAATAGAATCTTGTCGCCGCCGGGTGACAATGCAGCCACCTGTGGATAATCCAGCCAGCCGAGGTCTCGATCAGGCTTTCCATCGGCGTGAAAGGTCATTTCATTACGTCCAAAACTGTGACGGGCAAGCAGGGTCCCATCACGGCCAATGTCCTGGACATAGACGCGTCCGGGAATGCGCAGAACCAGCCGTTCGTTACCATCCAAAGTAGCGGCGTAAACCGGAAAATCAAAGCCAGTCCGCGCCGCGGAAAACCAGATCTCCTTGCCGGATGGATGCCAGGCAAGACCCGCGGCGAGGACCAGTCGCGACGAAAGCACAACTTTCCTGCCGCCATGCATCACATTGAGCGAGCGGTACTGCTGATCGTATTCGAAAAAAGCGACATCCTTGCCATTGGGAGACACGCGCAACCATCCCAGACGGTTTGAGCTTTCATAGATTGGCTTGTCGATGGGATACTCAATCACGTTGCGATTGCCCTTGTGACGGATAACAGCGAACTCCTTGCCGTCGGGGGACCAATCCGCCTCAGTCACCTTCTCCGCGACCTCGCGCGGAGCGCCGCCGGAGAGTGGCACCCGAGAAAGCACCTCGCCATTGAGAATGGCAAGTTCGCCGGTGGACGAAACCGAAAGGAGTCTTCCCTTCACGCCGATCAGACGGCTGCCGAGGCCACCGGCGTGTGTGATGGCGATCTCGCCATTCAAGTCAAGGGCAACATCCCCGTTGGGAGTCAGCCACGCCGTTCTCCCCAGTGCTTCAGCCCGCACACCAAGCCGCTTAAAAACCGGCCGCGACTCATCGGCATGCCGCATCAACAACACGCCCTCGCCGATCGCCAGAACGCTCACCACCCCAACCGCAGCCCAAGCCCAATTCCACCGCGCCCGCGGCTTCACCGCCGGCAATGCAGCCGAAGCAGCCGAAGTCCCCATCGCCGCTTCCAAAGCAAACCCAAAATCCTGCGCCGATTGGAACCGCTGCTCAGGCTGCTTTTCCAACGCATGTCGCACCACGCGATCCAATGCAGGCGGCGCGACCTCCGGCGGATCATCCTTCAAAATCGCATTCATCAACTCTACCGACGAATCGCCCGCGAACGGCCGCTTGCCAGTGAGCAGCTCAAACAACACCACGCCCAAAGAAAACAGATCGCTGCGATGATCCAGCGGCTTGGCCACCACCTGCTCCGGCGACATGTAGGCCACGCTGCCCAGAATGGTGCCGGGGTTGGTCTCGGCCTCATCCAGGCTGGTGCGAGTCTCCGCTTCGTCGCGCCGCACCGTCACCTTGGCCAGACCGAAGTCGAGAATCTTGACACGCCCATCGGTGGTCAGAAACAGATTGGCCGGCTTGATGTCGCGATGAACAATGTCCTTCGCATGCGCCGCTGCCAAGCCACGCGCGGCCTGCTGCACATAATCGACCGCCTTCCGCGCAGGCACCGCGCCCAGGTTCTGCAGGGTCTCGCCTTCCAGCAGTTCAGAAACCAGATAGTGCGCACCACGATCAACGCCAATGTCATAGATCGCCAGAATATTCGGATGATTAATGCTGCCCGCCGCCCGCGCTTCCAACTCAAAACGCCGCATGCGGTCCGGGTCGGCTTCCCACGCGGCAGGCAGAACTTTGATCGCGACATCGCGCGCCAGTCGTGGATCGCGCGCCCGATACACCTCGCCCATTCCACCCGCACCAATCGGCGCAACGATTTCGTAAGGCCCAAGCGTGGTCCCGGCAGCGAGCGGCATAAGTAGATCTATATTACCAAGCCCGCCTTCGCTGCGGGCAGCTGCAGACAATTCCGTGCGGCCGCAGCCAAGCTATGCGCCTCCGCTTCTTCGAAGCCCGCAATCGTGATCGAATAGCGGCCGTTATCGCTGCGCTTAATAAAGTTCTTGCCCTTCAGGTACCACATGGCGGCCTTCAGATGTTCGCGCGGCGTGCCCAACAATTCCTCGATCATCTGAATCGTGGTGTCGCCCACTTCCGGATCGACAAGAGCTTTGGCATACAGAATCCCCAGAATTCCCTGCCGCTTCCGCACCTCGCCTTCGCTACCTTGCGTGACCGCGGCCTGATCGTAAATCTTCCACTGCAGCCGCTTGGTCTCCAGATGCTTCACGTCATATGCCGCGCGGCGCAGCGGATCGGCGAGAATAGCGTGGGCCTCAGATAACCGCACGAAAAGCTCACTATTGCCCGTCTGCGGATTATCTGGATGATAGCGCATGGCCAGCATTCGATACACGCGGGCGATGGTGTCGGCATCGGCGTTCGGACTTAGCTGCATGACTTCGTAACAGTCGAGCGCCTCGGAGTTATTCGAAGCTACGGGCTCCTCCGCGGGCTGAGGCTGCGATTCGGCATCGACAAACTCCAGGCCAACGCGATAAGTCCCAGCGCTGGTCTCCGTGCACCAGCGGACGCCAACCTTAACCGTGTCGCCCTCGCGTCCTACGCCGAACCGGCCGCGCGCGGCCAGCGTGGAGCCGGGCTCTAGCTGACTCATAATGACTACGCCAAACCCGCTCTCATTCAAATCCACAAGATCGGCAGTCACCCAGCGGGCGTTCCCCATGCCGTCTTTCACTTCGATGCGCACGATAGACCGGTCGCCAGACTTCCGGCCGACGCGCCGACGCTGTGCCTTGGCAGTAGCTTCCATGAATTCCTCTCTATTACTAATGGAGTATGTGGAAGTAATCCACAATTGGATATCTCACACAGTTTGAATGGGGAAACACCTTAGGGCCGTGGTTCTTCTTCAGCCGATGTGGGGCAGATTGGCAATCTGCGGCCGATTGGTAATCGGCCTTCCGGCGCTAACTTCAGACAAATAGCGCATCGAAGTCAAATGCGGCAAGGCCCATAGTTCCAGGGGCCTTGGAACGGATTACGGGCAATTCGACCTCGCCTGTACTCCCAATAGCAGCCGATTTTTGCGTCACGCTATCATCAGACGCAGCGATTGCGGCGCTAGCAGCGAATAGGGCGTCTGGAAGATTGACTTTCGTTTCCATAAGATATTTTCGCATGGACGCAACATGGCTGTAGCGCCCGCCTATACCCAATAGAATAGGCAACCGCAAGAATGGTAGCTTTTACGCTACAATCAAAAAGTGGACGAGTTGATTGAGATTCGAATCTACAAGGGCCGCAGGTCCGAAGCCCCGTATCTCAAATGGCTAAAGTCGCTAAACGATAAAAAGACCCTCGCCATCATCCACGCCAGGTTGGCACGTATCCGGCTGGGCTTGTTTGGAGCTCACAAGCCCGTACAGGATATCGCCTCTATTATGGCCGGGATGGAAAGAGAACAGTAATTCTGCTCATTGGCGGCGCGAAGCTAACGCAGTCAAAAGACATTGCGACCGCAATAGAGTATTGGAGGGATTATTGCAGTGACAAAGACCAAACCATATAAAGAGCATCTGATTGAGACACTGAAAGACCCTGAAGTAGCCGCGCACTACTTAACCTCGTGCCTGGAAGATGGGAACCTCGATGTCTTCCTGCTTGCCCTCAGAGACGTAGCGGAAGCACAGGGCGGAATGCGGAAGCTATCCGAAGAGGCCAGCCTCAACCGGGAAAACCTCTATCGAATGCTATCCGCATCAGGCAACCCCTCTTTGAGCAGTCTGGGGCCAGTTCTCAATTCGCTAGGCCTGCGCCTGGCGGTTGAAGTAAAGTAGCCCCCAACCCTAGATCCCGTCGCCCTGCGCGAAATCATCGGGATGCAACAAAAAATTGCTACCTTCCAGCGCTTCCATCACGACCTTCGCCGCCTCGTGATCATCGCCCGGCAGCGCAGCCAGGCCAAGCACCGGACCGGCCGGACCAGGATCCACCAGCGAAATCGCAATCATCCCCGCCGCAGCCAGCGGACCGGCATCGCGATCCACCACACGCACCAGACAACCGCGGTCAAAAAGCTGCCTTTCCAGCAGAAAAGCCAGCGACGAACGGCCATGCAGCGGAATCACCACACCACGATTTCCATACCGGGCAATGCGCTCGATCTCCTCCACGCGCCCGGCGAACTTCGCCGGAGCCGGACGCCGGATCATACCCGCCGCAACGGTGGCGTTCGAAAGCGGGTCTATCAATACAAAACTACCCGTATTGCGGTTCTGCTCGTAAGGATCGAAGAACAGCGCACGCCGCGATTCAATGGTCACCAGACCGATTTCGTTCAGCTGCAATTCCTTCGCCGGAAGTTCCGCCAGCATGTTCACGTCGAGCTTGTAATTGATCTCGGTGACCGTGGCATTGCCCTGCGAAGTGGTGTGCTTGATCAGATACTGCTTGCCCGCGATCAGCGGATCGGCGTGCATCCACACCAGATCGGCCTCAATGCGATGCGATGCGCTGGGCGGATTTTCAGGGTCCACCAGCATGTCGCCGCGGCTCAGATCGATCTCGTCATCCAGGCAGACCGTGATCGACATCGGCGGATACGCCTCGGCCAGATCGCCATCGAAACTGGGGATCGATTTCACCGTCGAAGTGTGGCCCGAAGGCAGCGCCATCACCTTCATCCCCGGCTTCAACACGCCGGCGGCCAACTGGCCTGAGAAGCCACGGAAATCGAGATCAGGCCGCACCACATACTGCACTGGAAAGCGCAGTGAGATGAAGTTGCGGCTATCCACGATCGGCACCGTTTCCAGATATTCCAGCAGTTGCGGGCCTTCGTACCACGGCATATTCACGCTCTTGGTGACAATGTTATCGCCTTCCAGCGCGCTCACAGGAATGAACTGCATGTTGCGCAGGCCAATGCGCCCGGCGAACTGAGTGAAGTCCGTGACGATGGAATCGAACACTTCCTTGCTGTAAGCCACAAGGTCCATCTTGTTCACGGCCACGGCCACGTTGGGAATGCCCAACAACCCGGCGATGAACGCATGGCGGCGCGACTGCGGCAACAGGCCCTTGCGCGCGTCAACTAGCACGATGGCGAGATCGGCCGTCGAGGCGCCAGTGGCCATGTTGCGCGTGTACTGTTCGTGCCCAGGCGTATCGGCGATGATGAACTTGCGTTTCGGAGTAGCGAAGTAGCGGTAGGCCACGTCGATCGTGATGCCCTGCTCGCGCTCAGCGCGCAAGCCATCGGTCAACAACGAAAAATCAATCGGCCCGGTGGAGCGGTTGACGCTCGAATTGCGCAACGACGCCAACTGGTCTTCATACACGCCGCGCGCCTCATACAACATGCGCCCGATCAGCGTTGACTTACCGTCGTCCACACTTCCAGCAGTGGTAAAGCGGAGCAGTTCCATTTAGAAATACCCCTCGCGTTTCTTTAATTCCATGGAACCCTCGCGGTCATGATCGATCACACGATTCTCACGCTCTGAACGGCGGAAGGCGATCAACTCATCGATAATTTTTGGCAGTGTGTCGGCTTCGGAGCGAATCGCCCCGGTGCACGGCGTGCAGCCCAGCGAACGCATGCGGCACATCACGGATTCGGCCTTTTCGCCAGGCATCAGCGGAATATCGTGCTCCACCGGAATCACCGTATTGCCGCGCACCACCATCTGGCGCTCCTTGGCAAAGTACAAAGGAACGATGGGGATATTCTCCACGTGGATGTACTGCCAGATGTCCATCTCCGTCCAGTTGGAAAGCGGGAACACGCGGATCGATTCGCCCTTGTCCACACGAGCATTGTAGATGTTCCAAAGCTCGGGGCGCTGGTTCTTCGGATCCCACTGGCCGAATTTGTCGCGGAACGAATAGATGCGTTCCTTAGCGCGCGATTTCTCTTCGTCGCGCCGCGCACCGCCAAACGCCGCATCGTAGCCGCCCGCCGCCAGAGCATCCAGCAGCGCGCGCGTCTTCAGCAGTCCGCAGCACTTTTCGGTTCCCAGTTTGAATGGGCTCGCTCCATCCGCCACGGCCTGTTGATTAGTGTGGACAATCAGATCCGCGCCGATCTCTTTCACAAATTTGTCGCGGAATTCGATCATTTCGCGAAACTTGTAAGTAGTATCCACATGCAGCAGGGGGAACGGCAACTTACCCGGATAAAACGCCTTCTGCGCTAACCTTACCATCACGGAGCTGTCTTTGCCGATGGAGTATAGCATGACGGGCTTTTCAAATTCGGCGACCACTTCGCGCAGGATGTGGATGCTTTCCGCTTCAAGCGCGCGGAGGTGGGACAATGTGCGGTGTTCCATGTCGGATATTCTAATTATAAGGTAACAGAGGAATCATACCAATGTCTATAGGGATTGCCATAATCATAGGTAGGGCGGGCTTTAGCCTGCGCGGGACTTCAGTCCCGCTCCGCCATAAAGGTACACTAGAAAGATGCGTTACGTCTGTCTCGCCATTCTCGCAACCTCAGCCTTCAGCCAGGATATAACCGGCCCCCGCATCCGCGCCCACGTAAAGTTCCTAGCCAGCGACCTCCTGGAAGGCCGCGGCGTAGGCACACGCGGCGGCGAACTCGCAGCCGAATACATCGCTTCCCAACTCGCCCTGGCCGGCGCAAAGCCCGCGGGCGACAACGGAACCTACTTCCAAAAGGTCTCCCTGGTAGGCGTAGAACCGCAAGCCACGTCCAAGCTCGAAGCCACCAGCAAAGGCCGCGTGGCATCCTTCAAATGGCTCGACGACTTCGTGGGCAACACCCTGGCCCAGAAAACCCTCGACGAATTCGACGTCGAAACCGTCTTCGTCGGCCACGGCATCACCGCCCCGGAATACCAGTGGGACGACTACGCAGGAGTCGATGTGCGCGGCAAAATAGTAGTGCTCTTCACCAACGAGCCGCCCAGCAACGACCCGAAATTCTTCGGCGGCAAAGCGCTCACTTACTACGGCCGCTGGAGCTACAAGTACGAACAGGCCGCCCGTAAAGGCGCAGCCGGCTGCATCATCATCCACACCGACGGCACCGCCGGCTACGGCTGGGACGTAGTGCGCAACTCCTGGAGCAAGGAAGATCCGCAAGTGAAGCTCGCCTCCAATCAGCATGACCTGGCCATCGCCGGCTGGATCACTCAGAGCGCTGGCGCCAAGTTGTTCGGCCTGGCAGGCAAGACCGTCGACGAAATGCTGAACGCGGCCAACACACGCGGCTTCAAGGCCTCCAGGCTCGACCTGCGCATCCGCGGCCGCATTCACACCAAGATCCGCGCCATTGAATCCGCCAACGTCGCCGCCATCTTCCCTGGCACCGGCGAACCAGCAAAAAACGAGGCGGTCATATTCAGCGCCCATTGGGACCACCTGGGAATCGGCACGCCGGTCAATGGCGACCCGATCTTCAACGGAGCAGTCGATAACGCCACCGGTTGCGCCATGCTGCTCGAAATCGCCCGCGCCTGGGGCGCCCTTCAGCACAAGCCACGCCGCTCGGCGCTGTTTCTTGCCGTTACCGCCGAAGAGAGCGGCCTGCGCGGTTCGGAATACTACGCCACCCACCCGCTGATCGCGCCCGGCAAAACGGCGCTGGCCCTAAACTTCGATGCATTCTATCCCTTCGGCCGCACCAACGATGTGGTTGTCGATGGCGCAGAACGCACCACGGCCTATCCGCTGGTGGAAGAAGCCGCCCGCCGCTACAAGCTGACCATCAAACCAGACGCGCATCCCGAACAGGGCCACTTCTACCGCTCCGATCACTTCGCCTTCGCCCACGTCGGCATTCCTGCCTTCAGCATCAACATGGGCAGCGACTTCGCCGGCAAGCCCGCCGGATATGGCGAAAAAGTCTTCGAAGAGTACAACAACAACCACTACCACCAGCCCTCCGACGAATACAAAGACAGCTGGGACATGGGCGGCATGGAACAGATGGCGCAGTTCGGCTATACGCTGGGGCTCAACGCCGCCAACACCGAAATGATGCCAACATGGAAGAAGGGTGACGAATTCCTCGCCGCCCGCGAGAAAAGCGGAGTGAAGTAAATGGCCCGATACTTTTCGTTGCGCGAAGCCGAAAGCCTGATCCCCGAAGTGGAGGTCGCCATTCGCCATGCCCTGCGAGTGAAGTCCGACTACTCGCAGGTGGAGACCGATCTGGAGAAGTTCGCCGAACGCATCCAGATGATGGGCGGCTCACGCATCAATCGCGACGAAATCGTTGCCTTGCGCGAGCAGCGCGAAACGCTGGCCATGCGCTTGAGTCAGGCCATTCAGAGCATCCACAGCTATGGTTGCCAGGTGAAGGATCTGGATATCGGCCTGATCGACTTCCCCACCCTCTACAAAGGCGAGGAAGTTTTGCTGTGCTGGAAACTGGGCGAAAACGGCATCACCTGGTGGCACGGCCTGGAAGAGGGCTTCCGCGGCCGCAAACCGATCAACGACGAATTCATCGCCAACCACCGCGGCGACCGCTCCAACTAATGACCTACCCTGTCCGCCGTGGGCTTGTCGAAGGTGGATCCGCCTGTCCAAATTCTAAATAGAGCAGTCGACGGCAAATTCGGATGGGTGGCGAGACTGCGCAAACTGGGGACTGCCTACATGTTTCCGGCGTCTTTTGCCGGAATCATGCGGGCTGTCCCCGGTTTGCCCCA
>CAIRSA010000082.1 GCA_903881085.1 uncultured Acidobacteriia bacterium | reverse complement strand
TCGCTTCTTAATCAGCGAACACTCCCGGACAGAAAGTGCCGAGCGGGAACTAGCCAAACTCAAAGGTCTCAATCGCTTCTTAATCAGCGAACACTCCCGGACCCAACGCAGCGATCACGGCGCGGATCTACAATGCGTCTCAATCGCTTCTTAATCAGCGAACACTCCCGGACTGCCACCTTCACAAACCACTGAAACCAATATACATCAATGCCAGTTTTCCGCAACCCCTTCTTTTTGCCATTCTCTACATCTCCCTAGAGATCGGGAATTTGCCTCTCCATGCCAGCTAAGTTCACAAATCCAAACCACATCCCGATTTCCCGCAACCCCTGCTGTTTTTTGCCACAATCGATCATTCTTGCCAGATTGTTGCAAAAAAAGGCCTTGCCTCCAAATAGGTCATCAGGTGCCAAAAATCGGCGTCACGGGCCAAACTTGCCGCCACTGCTTGCTGCCCCAATTCGCTATATTCAGTACGCCCTCCTCTGCTGAGCAACCGGTCCGTTGCCAGCGCCATTCCCATCAATCGCGACTGACGCAGTCCAACCACTCCTCTTGTAGGCAGCCATGTCCACTGCGCGTAAGCTTCAATCTAAAAACAGGAATCACCTCTGCCCTCCTTCCGGGCAGGAACAGGATCCTGATATCGGATGGAAAAGCCGCGGAGAGAACCAACGATCACTATTACCTCCTTCTGAATGGTCTCTAGCACCCATAGCAAAAATCAATCGGCCTGTGCGCCAGCTCAATTCCCTGCCACTGACTTGTCCCGCCAAATCAGGTTGATCACATATCCTAGCGCCAGTGAAGTCGCAGCGCACAGTTGCACGAATTCGACACGGGAATTCCAGCCTACCCGCGTATCCACAAAAGACTGCCCCGCACCTAGCATCCCCGCGAAAACCATCCCATTTAAAAGAATCGTTCCCAATCGAAAGCATGTCTCTTTCAACCTATGCTTCCCATAGGATGGCGCGATCACAATTTCGAATCCCACAATGGGGACAAGCGCTATCCCCATCGCAATCAACAGGCTATGGTCGCTGGCAGTGGAAGCTATCTTCTTCAGGGTGTCTGTCAGTCCACCATTCCCAGCCAATGCCACACCGCCAGCAACTACACATGCCAACATTCGCCAAAGGAAAAAATACCGGTGCGAAGCCAACCAACCTGCCCCGCTGTTCTTTAGTAAACCAGCAACCGCCCACGCCGCCGCAAATTGATTCTGCCGCAACAAGGTGTTGATCACAGCCTCTAACGCCCGCTGATAAGCCTGCTTTTCTTCAGGATCGTGCGTCGAAAAAGCCCGCTGAAAGTCCTTGGCCGTTGCCAGGATATCATCCCCAAGTACGAACTTTCCGCGGTTGTAGAGGCGAGCAACCTTCGAATCATCATGCAAAACGGCCCGTTCGAACCAGGTCTCAACGTCTGCCTCAGTCGCTTCGTGCGCCAATAGCTTGTCGTGAAACACATCGAGTGCTTGCCCATCCTCACTCTCGGGAAATGGCTTCTCGTTATCACCAGGCATGGCGCCTCCTTTTTGCCTCCTTCATTCTGCCGGTTTGCTCATTCAGCAGAATTGGCGTTTCAATGCTCTCGTGGACATAAAACATCCGATAACGCTTCTCCTTAGCAAGAAATCCGATCAACGCCACCGTCGCTTTGTATCCGCCCGTTACATTAAAGTAAGCGCACTCTTCCTTCGAGTTCGGCCGAAATTGATCCACAAGCGGTGGCAGTACCTTCCCCAGATCGACAAACTCCACATCTAAACCTGGAATAGCCTTAATCTCCACAGTTACGCCCGTTCCCGGCAATCGGTAGTTCGGCATCTTCATCACCGTTTCAACAACCTCCGCAGCGAATCTCCCTTCGTTCCCAGCTGACGCCAGCAGAACAACTTTCCCCAACGCTCGCTCTTCGAAGTCTTCGTCCTTCGGCGGAAGCTCCTCCATGTAATCAAGAAACAACCTCGTCGAAGTCAGTTCCGCCGAACTCTTCGCGTAGTTTTCCTTCCGGCAAGTCAAAGCGTCATTAAGACCCCAGAACCGGCTGTGCGCCTCCACCAGTTTGTCGAAAAGGCGTGTGTACAACTTCGGATTCTTGTCGGCATCGTCCCGATAGTCCGCGGCCATCTCCAACAGTTCCTTATTGTCTGCCTCCCCTCCCCCCGACTCGGGCAGCTTGCCGATCTCGCCGTTATAAATCGAAGTTGTCCCAACAGGAATGAATAAAGTGTACGTTTTCTCGCTCATATCGTGCGCAGCCTCGCAAACTTCTGAAAGCCAGGTTGATCTAAATAAGGCTGCAACAGGCCGCTCGGCGCCTCCAGCTTGTCCTTTTCGATACTAATCCGGCAAGCCCCCAACCCCAATGACTTGGCGTAACCCAACATGTGGCACAAGTGCCTGTCTCCAGCTCGCAGCGTCAGTGCGAATTTCATCAGCGCCAGTTCCTCCGCATCCAGATTAATGTAGTCGACCCTGAAACGAAACTGCTGCTTCGGCTGCACGCACCAAACGTCTCCAGGTGGAAGTTGGATTGGCTCCCGCACATACGGAAAAACAACCCACCCTGGTTCATCCGAAACGGGAGGCCGGTCCCTTCCAACGCGAACGCTTTGCCATCGCACGTCGGTTTTGCCGGTGTCCGTAAACCGCACTTTACCGGCAAACGTCTTTTGTACATTTACGAAGCCGAAAATACGGCATACGAGGCACGCCGATTCGTAGCTGCACTCGGCCAGATTCGGCGGCGGCGGCGGATACCCACCGGAAAAATAGCGGGCGCAACCCGCGCCTAAAACCTCCGCCGCGTTGCGCACCATGCCGCGCAGGCTGCTTCCCGGGATAAAAGCCTTGCTCCCTTCCTGGTGTTGCGCCGCAAAATAGCTCTTGATGGAAAGCAGTGTCTGCGTCTCCAGCGTGCAAAGCCAAATGCCCGATTGCCGCCCCACCTTGCGGTCATGCCCCGCCTCATCGTCACAGTGCCTGCGGGAGAGCGGCAGGGTTGAAAACGCAATCGATTCACTCATTGCCGTCCTCCGTGGTGAAGCCTACGCAGCGAAAAAGGCGCGTGGGTCTCTTTTCCATTCGCAACTCCGGCGAGTCCAGCGAAATCGCCGGGCTGGCGATTTCCAACTGATACCACTGGATGCGCAGCGCCAACCGCTGCAAATCACCTGGCACAGGTGCCCATTCCGGGTATTCAAAGGGCTGCCGTTCGTAGTCGTCCATCTCGCCTTCCGCAAGGCCGCCCAGCCGGAAGAGCCGCGGAATCCGGTCCTCGCGTAAAATCCGGCTGCTTCCAACGCCCTTCCCCCAAAGATAATGCCGCGAAGCTTGCAGCTTTTCCAGCTTTGTGGGATTTGTGCTGCCCGGCAGCGGCTCGTCATGATCGTCAATGTAAACCAGATGAAATCCACTGGCGCGCTGGAACCACCGCAGTTCACAGCTCCCGGAAAAGGCTACGCCTCGCGCGTATGCGCCCGCTTGAAGCGCTTGCTTCGGATCGTGAAAGTCGAGAAAGGCAATCCTGTCCGCCCGCTCCACAATTCCGCAATCGAACCCCAAATTCAGCATCTGCTCCGGCAACTGCGGCAGATTCTGTATGGAAGAGATCACAGGCATACCGGCTTCCTCTCCGTGCGTTGGGAAAGCAACCCAAACGCACCCCACGGCAGCTTCAACTGCTTCCATGTGCTGTCGAAAGCCGCCCTGTCCAGGCTGCGCTGCCACCGCCACGGGGTCAGTTGATTCCAATCCGTACCACCCAGCGTCGGCACAGTGTCCGCCGCCTGCAATCCATACTGTCGCTGCAAGGTCGTACCCATCGCCTCGTGTTCGGCAATGCCCCGCAGCTTATCGTCCGGCTTCGCAAGCCCGAATGAAGTGAGCTCAATGGAGTTGACAACCGCCTCCACCTGGCCGTAGCCTTTGTTCTTGCCTGACCCAAGCGGAACCAACTTGCTTCCCAACTCAGCCAGCAACGTCCCCATCAGCAGAATCTGCCACAGCTCGAAATTGCGAATGCGGATGTCCACCTGGAATCGCGCGCCCTGCAAACCATAAAACCGCAGCGGGGCACCGATCACCTGTCCGTTGCGCCGGTTGATGCGCACGTGTTCGCGCTCCACAATGCCGCCTTCCGTGCCGATACGTACGCCGTCGCTGATAGACAGCCGGCCGGCCTGAGTCAAGTTCCCGAACAGCTTGCACACCGGGCACGAGAGCTCATAGGCGGGAAATTTCTGCTTCGCCTTGAGGAACTCCTTGCGCTTCGCATCCAGCGTGGTGGAGCAGCCAGAGGTAACTTCGTTCTCATGGTCGTCCAGTGGGTCGCAGACCCTGGGGCTGTTGGGCAGGTCGAATCCTCGCAGGGTGCGCTCCAGATGCGAACGCCATGCGCCCCGCATGGAACTGCCTGGTATATAGAACCGAAGTGCATTCACTGCGCCTCGTGTGTCATTGCGCCTCATGACAGCCGCCTTTATCTCGTCTTCGGTGTTGAGCGAAATCGGGATCGCTGAAGGCATGATCTCTCGATCGGCCTTGTCGTAAACCCAATTCTCACGTTGTTGTTGGGTAAACCGCCCTTCCTTGATCAAAAGAGGCGACACGCATCGTAGTTCGATCTTTGCGTGGAATTCACATATCGCTTGCATCAGCATTAGGCTGCCTCCTCCACAAAGTAAGCGGTAAACTTGGGTTTCAATATTCCGGCTTCGAAGTCACCAGGTGTCATCGTTTTCAACTGGCCCGCTTCGAGAAATTGCCGCAGCCCGTAAACAGGATCAGCACTGTTATCGAAGAAGCTGACCTCATACTTTTCCAGACGCAGCCGCCCAAGCCCGCGCGACCGTTTGCCGCCTACCTCGAACCCGAACTCCATCTCCTTCAGCATCAGGTAGAGCAGCGCGAAATCGGTGCTGGTGGCATTCTCCAACTGGATAGTGAAACTGAACTCCACCAGCCGTTCCAGCACTTCGAAATCGTACTTGATTCCATCGCTGGCCGTCTCTGTGTCACGGTCGATGCCAACTCCGTCACGCCTCACAGGTTCCTTGGGCGCAGCGCTGGTTTGTAGTGCGTCGGAAATCTTAAGCCGCGAAGCAATGCCCGTCGATCCGAAAAATTGACAGAACTCGCAGAAGTGCAGGGTTCCTGCTTTTAGGGCGGCCTCCTGCTCCTCTGACGTGGATGCGGTCATGCATCCCTTTGCGGAGTCCGAAAACAGAGCGCAAAGGTTCTTGCCGGGTGCCAAGGTCTTCGTCATCCGCTCCACGGTTGAGCGCAGTGCGCCGCGCAGGGAGGACCCAGGGAGAAACACAGACCCCGCCTGCCGGATGAATGGTGCATCCGTAGTCGGGCTGGAAATGCCTGTGCCAATGTGTAAGCCTGCTTCGCTCTTCAGAGTGCATTTGAGCACATAGCGGCTGGTTAACGTGTCAAACATCGTCATGTTGTCTTGGCTCCCTTTTGTACCTTCAATCTTGTCACCAACGCCACTACAAACTTGCGCGCCTGTTGGACTCGATACAACTGGTCCAGCTTGTCCCAATCGCTCTTATCTAGCCCTTTGCCGGCAGCTTCAAAGCTCTTTCTCTTGCCCGAAGTCGTCGGTTTGGAAGCGCTTTCAATCTCACGCAGCAGGCTCTGTACCAGCGGCAGTCCGTCGGCAAGCTGCACATCCCACTTCTTGACTGGCCGCCGCTCTTTGTTCTTTTCCGGGGGATGAGTCAGCCAATCTTCCATAGCGAACCGGTACTCTTCCCACGTCACCGCCGTTTCGCCTTGTCTTCTCAGCCCCTCCCACTGACCGATGGTAAGAGATTCCAACACATTGCGGTTAATCCAATACCACGCCTCGGATTTCTCGACGGTCGCGGAGCTCTCCTCCCACGGAAAAGAGCGAATCATTTGAAAGGTCTTCTGCGAATCCGTCATCAGTTGCCTCCCTGCCTGAAATGGAACTCATCGCAACAGCGGACTTCGCCGAAGCCTTCCGCGCGGCGCTCCCCGATTCCATTCGTCTCCAACTCCACGGCAATCTTGGCCAGCATTCTGCAATCCTGCTCCAGGTTGCCCGTGGCCTCCCTGCCGAAAAGAAAGCACGATCCGCTGGCCATCGCATGCATCTCTGCCCGTGGCAGATTTTCCGCGGCGTGCCAACCTGTCACCCCAGCCTCCGAACTGAACCAGGAGAGAAGTTGGAACTCCTTCAATCCCAAATCCGTAGCTTCCAGCCAACTGCGTGAGAGCAGCCACTCGTCGAAAAGAATGGCATGCGACCGCAGCGTGCAGCTGAACAGAAGTTGGTTCTGGAACTCGGGATAGAGCCTTCTTGCTTCCCGGTTGAACTGCTCAATACGCGCCTGGGCCGTGTTCATGTCAGGCGGACCGATCTCATCCACTTGCAGGCGCGTGCGCCCCTGCCCACGGGAACGGCCGCGCCCCAGGTAAAGCTCTCGCTCGCCGCCAACCAGGGTCTTGAAATGTTCGGCGGCTTCCCCATTGGCGCTGATCCAACCCTTCAAAGCTTGGCCCGGTTCCATGGCGTTGCTGGAGAAGAATTGGCCGTGCTTGGCCCGCAGAAGTTGGGGGTCAATCTGCACGTGAGCCGTGCGTCTGGTCGCCACGGGCATGGTCGAGTAATGCGTTGCCCCTTTGGCATTGCGTACCCATCGAACATATCCCTCTGCTGTGATCATCTTGCTGTCACAAGCGCGGCATTCGCGGACTGCCTCGCCTCGCTGTGCCAGCAGCAACAAGCGGTCAACGGCTCTGTGTTCATCCGGAAACCGCGCGCAAATACGTGCCGAAAGAGGCCACGGTTGCGCGTGCGAGACACGCAAATCGCCAAATCTCACCGCATTTGGGCCATTGAACACAGCTTGGAAACAAGGGTCCTCGGCCTTATGGCCGGGACCCTCTAGAAAGCTCATCGCAAGGGCGCCTCGGATAGTTCCCCCTGGAATATAGCGCAGTGTATCGATGTCGTTTCCGGTAGCTCTGCGCACAGTAAGGGCAAGCGGAGAATCCACCTGAATGGTCGCTTGGAAGATCATTTCCCCTCCTTCGGTGCATCGAGCCTGTAGCTGCAAAAGCCGAGTCCGCGGGATGAATCGCCGCCAAAGGTATTCAGAATCAACGCGCAATCCCGGAGTAGCTTGTCTTGACTCTCAGTAAGTTCGCCGCGAATCAGGCTTTTGAAGACTACCGAGGGAGGAACGGTCTCCGTGCTGTACAAATGCGCCTTTTGCACCACGCGCCGTTCCCGGCTGATCGCAGTTGACGCCCGAACCTCACTTCCGCCAGCCAGAACATCCGACTGGCCGGCGCCAATCTGCGCTTCCAGCACGATTTTGGAAGCTCCGGCCGGGTAGCCGTTGTCGAATATCGCCGCCCCTCTTCGCATCGGTCCGCCGAAAACCGAACAGAGTTTGCAGCTTCCGCGATAGCAGTCTTCCGCCACCTTCAGGGCGCAGGTTTCCGTGCCAAGAATCCGAATAGCCGCAGAGCGGAAACGGCCCTTCAGCGCCGCTCCGGATAGGTAGGGTATCCCTTTGCCGTCGCGCAATATCGCGCGATCGACAATTCCAGAGAGGCCGAAGCCGCTCCCATGATGGACCGAGGTTTGGAATTCAATTAAGAGTGTTCTGTTATTCGGCATGGACAAACTCCCACAGCTCGACAATGTCGCAGGCCCTGGTAAAACGCCCGTTGCTGCCCGTACTCCACAACTGATGGCCAAGCAGCTCCGGCTTTAACAAGATGCCTCGATGCTCATCGCTGAGTCGTGTCAAAAGATATAGGTATTCCAGGTCGCCTTGTAGCGGGGTTTCCCAGGCCAACCCATAGAGGGCCTTGATCTTGGAAGTGGGAACTTTTCCCTGCTTCAATTCTTGAATCCCATTGGCCAGATGCTCAAACGCTCGGATTGGGTAAGGTTTGGCTGTGCGGGCCAAGCCGCCACCTGCAAGTTCGCTGTCCTCGCCAGGTCCACTGATTACGGAAAAGTAAACCGAGTTTTCCTTTTGCACCTCCTTCGCACTGCGCAGCATCCGTTTTGCGATGCGCAGGAATTCAGAGATTGGGAAATGGCTATGAGCCATGACCATGGCCGCGGAGAAGATCGGAATCTTGAAACCACCCCATCTTTCAGGCTTAACGAACTCCTCCTCAAACCTGAGGAGAAACGAGACTGCACCGCTGGCTGGTAAAGCGATCACGGCATCGTCTCCACCCATCAGCAATACTTCGTGTGTGAGCAAGGTACTTTTGGCAAAGGGCAGCGCAGCTTCCATCACAGAATCCCGCACCGCCTTATCAATGCAACCGCTTAGCTTTCCGCACATCTCTTCGCTGGCATCCGCAGATTTCATGTAGTCGTCGAGATAACGCCCAAGCTTATCAATGTCAATGTAGACAATCGCCAGATAGTTCTCCGGTGACGAGGCTTCGCCAATCTTTTCGAAACTCTCAGCCGGGGTACTCCCCGGCTGAGCAAAAACATTACGATCGGATTCAGATCGCTTGATGGAACAGCTCTTACAAAGTACTTCGCCGTCACGCCCGCCAGTACAGGCTTCGCGCAACCCACATTTTTCGCAGGTCACCAGCAACGGGTTGCCGCAGTTGGCGGCCGACGAGGCCCTGGATCGTTTGTTGATCTCCAACTGCTCCAGCAAACGCTTTCGCGATTTGCCAAACGTGCCTGCAGGGTAAGCGTTGTAAGCCGTGGTCACGCTGGCCGATGCGGTCTCATCGGCAAACTTCCTTTCGGCCGTACGGCAAAATGCTGCCGCCTCTAGCTCAGTCGCAAAGGCCCCCAGCACCACGCCTCCATTGGCTGAGATTCGCCGGTTCGGCGGCCGAATCCCGGCTCCCAGGGTCTCAATGAGGTTCACATGCAACCGGCTCGCCCCCCGTATCATTTTCAGTTCAGAAGGAACGAACACATACTCCTGAACCCGATCCGCATCCGCAATTGCTAGGAATTCCATGCTGCAACCTCCTCATCAATACTCCACTTCTCCGCCCCGAAAACCTCCGTGGCCACTCGGACAGGAACTCGCTTGCCAGCCCGGAATTGCTCGATCGAAGCGGCATCTGGTCTGAGATATCGCGCCCTTTCACTTTCGGTCAACTCTCGCTCAATACCCTTGCCAACTAACTCTGCAAGCGTTTCAAGAGAGCACTGTAAAACCGGCAGGCAATCCCGACTTCCTTTCAGCCAGATCCAAAACTTCGGTTCATTCCGCTTTATGATGGCAATCTCGTCCGTCGTCCGCCATGCCAGAAGGAAGCTCGCGTCGGCACTAGCCACCACCTCATCGACGCCCTCAAGGTTTCCATAGATCGACTCGTCCCGCGCACTATTGCTTTTCTCTCGAATCTTGATGAACCCGTTATCCAAGAATACGTCGACTTTGGTTCTTGGCGGTACCTCTTCGGTATTAGGTTTAATGGATCTCCAATTGGACACAACAGCTGCGAGGAGTGCGACCGCCGCATCGGCCAAATATGTTCCATTATCGGAATCGGCGTCTTGTTTTGTAAAAGCGTCGTATTCTGCAAGACAATGCAGTGCGAAGACCGCAGCCAGTTCCGGGTCACCCGTTAGAGCTTGCTCAAGGGTTGCGCTAGATAGAAGCCTAATTCCAACTCCTATAATCGCCTTCTTAAGTTTCTCCAAATCTCTTGATTCGGCAGTTGTGCTGGGAGTCGAAGCTCCTGGCGGAGGCTTAACCCAGGCGCTAATTATCTTGCAAAACATGTCGTGGTATACCTCGAACAAATCAACTCTGCCCCGAGCCTCGATTCGCCGGAGAATTGAGATCTCCTCAGATGTCAGCTCATTCAGGAGTGCATCAATCTGCCCATTTGTTGCGACCTTGTGTCCTTCAATATATAGTTGGTCAACGGGGAGGGCCCATTTGTGTCCCGATGCTGACGTCAGTTTTGAGAGGACATTGCGTACAATTGCTCTTAAATCAACAGGTTGTTCTGGAAACTTGTTAAGCCTACTGTGCAGATGTCTTCGCAAGGCGTCCTCGCCGTCAATGCCATGGAGCTCAAATTGGCCAGGGGCGGCCTTGCTGAAATGTTCCTCACAAGCTTCTTTCAATACGATGGATAAATATAACGGGTGGACGGCATAAGCTTCTGCTGTTCCTCCCACAGCGAACTTGATCAAATCCACAAAGTTGTCCAACTTATCTACTGCAACGTCAATACCAATTGCTGCAAGTGGAGCCCTAATGGCTTCTTTGGCTGATTCAAGCGACAGGTAGTCCAGCCGAATCAGATTTGAAAACACCTGCGGCATTCTACTCGTAAACCGATCCAGGCCAGCAAGTGCATCTTCTCGGATGCTGATCAATATGTTGACGTCGAGATCCGAGTCATCTACTATTTCCGCCAGGGCTCTATCGATTCGCGCCGATTCACTAGATTCCGTATACATCAAGTATTCTTCAAATTGGTCCAAGATCAATAGTAGGCGCTCCCTTCCCGCTGGATTCCGTTTCGCGAAACCGACACTCCGATATAGATCGTCGCTAAACTCGGGACTTCCGGGTGGAGCAACTGCCATGATTGCCTTGCATAGACGCTGCAGACGATCCGGCGGCTGCCAACCTCGGAAACACACAGTTGGTATCTGTCGGTCAATCTCACAAGCGGTGTAAACCCCCGAATCTAGAACCGAGCTCTTTCCAACACCAGTTGGGCCGTACACAACTGTCCATCGAACCGTCAACAAATTGGATAGAAGAACGCGAATGTCACCTTCTCTTCCGTAGATCTTGTGCTTCGATGTAAATGGCAAATGTCCTCGAAATGGATTATCAACAGCCATAGCCTACTCCCGTTAGAAACTCTTGAATAGTTGCAGTCACCACTTCAAGGCTTCTTCTGCCCCATGTACGCATGGCTACCTCATCCGATTTGGCAAGAATGGCCCATGAGGTTTGGTGGCGTGTTTCATTTAAGAGTTTTCTAAGCAGCACGCGAATGTTCCAGTCCCTCACGCTATACCCGAGAAAAAGAAAATGTCTATAATCGAAACGCTCTAAAAGCGCAGGTGGAAGCAGATAGCTCCCTTTCGCAATTATTTCCTCATAGTCCCTCTCGGTAATCACGAAGTGCCCTGGTCGTAGCCTGTTCCTGGTATTCCCAATAGACCCATGAATCTTGTAGATAAGCGGTTTTTCACCGAGCTTAAGGCAACGCGCGAGCTCATTCGAGGCGAATCCAGTCTCGATCTTCCCGCCACCGCTTGCAAGGGATAAATGCAGTCTCTTGTTGGATTCTCCAGCACCATCCGCTGCATATAGGAGCAAGTCGTATTCCTTTCCAACCTTATCGAACTGCCTTTCAATGAGGTCGTCGAAATTGGTGGTCACGATAATCGGGTGGCTATCCAACTTCGACAAATACTCATGTAAGGGCAATGGCTTTTTACAACGCCCGAACAATCGTTCCATCTCGTTACGCAGCTCGCCTCTGCTTCGGCAAGCCTCATAAAGCGAGGCAATCCGTGGTAACTCCAAACAGGCGATCTCCGACGTGTCTATATTGCTTCCGCGAAGTAATTCGGCAGACAGATTGGCAGCACTAGGGGCAACACCACTGTCGGGAGCCCAACTCTGGTTCTCGTAGTCAAATGCAGGGCTCAAGGAGGCTCCAGCTCCTAGAAAGAATACAATTTGGTCCTCCAGAATTGCTCGCCGAATTGTCTCAAACGTACCCGATTTAGCCATGATCCTCTGGTTTCCCCTCCTCTGCATCAGTTCATGGGATAGATTGCTGTCCATAATCACCCTTCAGTCACCCGGAACCGCCCCAGCCCCATGCTCGTCCCATTCCCCACATGCACCAACTCCCCCAGCCGGTACCACCGCGCCAGCTCCCTAAAATCCCCCCGCACCCGCACCGACCCCACCACCCCATCCATATTCACCTTCCGCCCCTGCCGCCCACTGTTGCGGTCCCACGAAAACAGCCGCCACTCCTGCTCCACAACCTCCGCCCGGTCCGCCGCATCCAGCAGCGGAGCCGTCCACCCTGTATCCTCCGCCCCATCCCCATACAGCGCCCGCATCAAATGGATCCGCCGCAGCAACGCCTGCGTAATCTCTGGAAATGTGGGCGCATGATTGTACTCCCCGCCCGTCCGCATTCGCAGCGGAGTCAAAAACTCCAGCCACAACTCCGTCACCGGCTTCCCGGCATCCGGAAAGTTCCACTCCGCCGCTCCGCGCAGCAACCGCCGCCCTACGCCGTCGAAGATCAGCTCTCGGGAATGCGCCGAATCCGCCCGCACAATCCGGAACGGGCCCCCGAACTTCCCCGCCCTCCCCATCTCCTCAAACACCGCCAGGAAATGCGCCAGGTAATCGCGCCCCGGTCCGATCAGCCCCAGGTGCAGCGGCATTCGAGTATGCGCCGCCACTTCGCCATAGCCATTCAGCTCCGGCGCTAAAACAAAAGGATGAGGTGCATTGGGATACTTTCGCAGAACTGCGAAGCGGGCAGGATCAACCGGCGTTTCAAACACCAGCGAATAAGGACATGTGCGAAGTTTTTCACACCCGTCGCACACAGGTGCTCTCGTAATACACACTAAGTCACGAAAATATTTACCGAATCCGCCGCGAAATAACGAGCCCTGATACTCCGGAGCACGAAACCGCCCCGTAGTCTCCAACTCCAGCCGTATAGGGAACACTCGCAGAGGATCGTTTTCGGCCACGCCTGAAAATCTCCTGGAACTCGCCGCTGCCATCGGGCAATTTCGGCGGATTCACCAACGCTGTTTTCGAACTCCGACTGTTATTCTAATTGACTTCGACGCGTAATTGTTAAATGATTTTCACCTTGGGTAAAAATACTACGTTCCAGGCATCTTGCGGCAGACCCGATCGCGATCACTATAAAAAGATCTTTATTTCTCCCCATATTACTACGACTTACGAAAAACGCCAAGGTATATCTCCTCCCCGCCCTGATAAAACCAATACGAGGAGGCTCTTATGAGCACGCATTTTTCACCGTCCCGAAACACCCAAAAATCCTTGGCTTACCCAAGACCAACCCAAGCGCGCGTAACTCCACTTACACCATATGACTAGCCTGTGGAAAAAAGACGATCCTTGGGTTCCCGGGTTAGTTTTCGATTCTTGGGTTCCTACCCAAGCGACCGGTGTCGCCACAGCTCCGCTAATGCTTGGCCATGTAGAACAGCAGCCCCAGAATCACAATCGGAATCAGCGCC
This sequence comes from uncultured Acidobacteriia bacterium, assembly GCA_903881085.1. Taxonomy (GTDB): domain Bacteria; phylum Acidobacteriota; class Terriglobia; order Bryobacterales; family Bryobacteraceae; genus CAIRSA01. Next base: position 8,869 of record CAIRSA010000082.1, on the reverse strand, counting down.
ATCGCCGCGTACTGCAGCATCTGTTTCCGCTCCATCCCCGGGCCCTTCGGCGCACTCTTGCGCATGGTCCGGTCCGTCGGCGTCACCTCGTCCAAATGCTCCAGATCCCAGAAGAATTCGTTCGCCGTGGAGTAGCGGTCGGCCGGATCGCGCTCCAGCGCACGGAAAATAATCTCCTGCAGCGCCTCGGTAATTTCCGGATTCAATTCGCGCGGCGGAGGCGGATTATTCACCAGCCGGTCATTCATCACCGCGAACGGATTCGGTCCGGAAAACGGTGTGTCGCCGGTCAGCATCTCGTACAGAATTACGCCGATCGCATAGATGTCGGCGCGCCCGTCGCCGCGCGAACCCTTCACGCGTTCTGGCGCGATGTAGTCGGGCGACCCCATCACCTGCGACAGTTTGGAAAACGTCAGCCTCCGCGAACCCGCCAGGCCGGCAATACCGAAATCGATCAGCTTGACCTCGTCCTGATCGTTCACCATGATGTTTTCCGGTTTCAGATCGCGGTGCACCACGCCGTTGCGATGGCAGTACGCCAGCGTGTCGCAGATCGCCGCCGTCATTTTGGTGGCCCGCTCCAGCGGCATCTTCTTCGTCTCGTGAAGAATGTAGCGCAGCAGCCGGCCCTCCACCCACTCCATCACAATGTACACCTGGCCGCGCGTGTTGTAAGCCAGCACCTTCATCACACCCGGATGGTCAAGCTTCTGGCCGATCTCGGCCTCACGCTGGAAGCGCTCATACAGGACCGGATCAGATTCCACTTCCATGTGCGGGATTTTGATGGCGACTGGCTGCTTGGTCTCTTGATCGATGGCGCGAAAAATAGTGGCCATGCCGCTGGAAGCAACTTGGCGTTCGATCAGATACTGGTCCAGATAATCGCCTGGGTTGAGGGATTTCATGATAAGGAGGCCCGACAGGGGGCAACAAATCTTCTAACGAAGCTTGTAGGGCCTCCCACGATACATTCCGACGCGCTCTACATCTCGGACGCGGATGAGTAGAACGCTTATATTATCGCTTCCATCCCGCTCATTGGCAAGCGCAACCAGCTTGGCGGCGGCGGCGGAAAGATCCACGCCGGGCCTCACGATTGCTGCCATATCGGAACCTTGTACCGAATTGTGCATGCCATCGGAGCAGAGTAGAAACACATCCCCGGGGTACAAAGGATGTTCATTCATCTCGACGTTCAGAAACAGGTCGGCGCCAAGCGATCGCGCCAGCAGGTGGCGAGTCTCCGAAGAAGCGGCAGTGGCCGCCGAAATCGCGCCCATCCTAAGGTGTTCGTTGGCGACGGTATGATCGCGAGTCAGTTGTACGGTGGCGCGGTCGCGGATGCGGTAGCAGCGCGAATCGCCGGCATGAACCACCGCTGCCTGATCGTGCCGGAAGGCGCAGGCCACAAGGGTGGTCGCCATGTTGCTGCCGCCGGGGCCGGTGATTTTGCCGGTTTCGTAAACCCGTACGTTGGCCTCTTTGGCCAGCCGTCCCATCAAGTTGGTGGCGGACTCGCTGCCAGGGGCTTTGTAGAAATTTTCGCTGAGGTGGGCGATGGCGGTTGCGGAGGCGACTTCGCCGTGGTCGTGTCCTCCCACGCCGTCGGCGAGGGCGAACATCCAACCGTGCGATCGGGCCAGTTCGGGGGTTGCGGGCGTGACAAAGCCGATGCAGTCCTCGTTATGATCGCGAGAGCGGCCGTCGTCGGAAAGGTGTGCGAATTCAACGTCTAGCATGGGCGTGGAAAGTAGGGCGAGGTACATAGCCCATGTCACGGATTAGGTGGCGCGGACACTCTTGTCTGCCGCGTCCCGACTCATCGGGACGCTTCGTTTAAGTGCCGAAGGGGCAGGCCAGAGTACCTGCGCCACCAGGTTCATCAGGGGTTCGGGGTTTATGCTCCCGTTCCCATAGCGCGGTTGGTCATGATGGCGGACTTTCCTTTGTCCTTGCTCGAACTTATGAAGTACATACCGCCATAGAGACCCCACGCCGCCGCGATACCGAGAGCGATCAGTGGTTCCATCTTGGTGCCATACCCCATCATGGGCCCAATCAGGTAGAACGACATGCAACCGAGATTCGCCAGCAGGCCGAACACCGGAATGATGCGATGCTTCAGGAAGCTGAACTGCGGCATCGCCGGCTGGAAGGCCACGATGCAGGTGACGCAGCTCAACATATAAAGGATGAACGTGCCGAAGTTCGATGCCAGCGTGATTGCCAGCAGCGTGTTGGGCATTTTCGCCATGCCGTCGTGCGTGGTGTAGCCGAAGCTGGAGAAGATGTTCTGCGGCAATGCTTTGATTGCAGCGTCCTGCGGAGCGCCGGCGTCGCCGAAAGCGATGGAGACAGAGAGAACGCCGATCACGGCGGAGATGACGGCCAGGGTCCAGATCGCCTTGTGCGGCGTCAGGGTCTTGGAGTGCACCATGCCGAAGTGCGACGGAACTTCTTCGTCCTTACCCATCGCGTAGGTAACGCGGGCGCCGGTGTTCATGCAGGAAAGCGTGGTGCCGATCAGCGCCAAAAACACCGTGAAGGCTTCCACCAGCATGAAGACCCGGCCCATGCCAGGACCGAGGATCGCGTTGCCAACCACGATCATCATGTCGCCGACGGGTGCCGCCGAGGCGGACGCCGTCGCCATGCTATAGCCGCTATTTAAGAAGTAGTTCGCCGCAAAATACTCGATTAAGTAACATACCACCCCCTGTACCAGAAGTGAGGTGATTACCGCGATCGGTACGTCGCGCTTCGCGTTGCGGGCTTCGCCGCCCATGGCGGTTACCGATTCGAAACCGACCAGAATCAAAATGGCTACGGTAGCCTGGATGAACATCCAGCTGATGTTGTGCGGGCTAACGACCGAGGCCGCGTCGGGGTGGGTCAGGAAGGCGCCCTTTTCATCGTTGGTGGGGTAGGAGATCTTGTACGGAATTTCCGCGCCCTTGGCATCCTTCGCCGGCTGCGGTACGCCGTCTTTGTCACGCACAATGGTGTCAGTCATTTTGCCGTCGACCATGGTCTTGGTCATTGCAAAATCATACTTGTAGGCTTCGCCGCTCTGCGCGTCGAACTGCCACGCTTCGCTGCCCGGCGGGTGATTCATGCGATAGCTGAGAGCCAAAATGGAGAAGACCATCAGGGCGGTGATCTGAATCGCATTGATTGCCACGTTGATGGAGGTGGCGCCGTTGACGCCGCGGCTGGCCATCCAGGCGACCACGAAGCAGAAGACCACGGCAACCAGTGCCATGAACACCGGTCCGGGATTGGAGGCGCTCATGAAGCTTGGGAAAAGGGTTCCGGTCAGATAGCCCATCAGGACGCCCATGAAGCCCACCATAACGCCGGGGTAGATCCAGTAGTAGAGGTGCGAGCCCCAGCCTACAATGAATTTTGCGAGGCGCGCGTACTTCCAGTGCGCATCGTGGTTTAGAAAGGATTGCTCGGCAAAGTAATAGGAACTACCAGTACCGGGATAGAGCTTCGCCATTTCGGCGTAGCAGACGGCGGTGGCCAGGCATAACAGCAGTGCCAGCACAATACCGCTCCACATCGCGGGTGAGGTTGAACCAGTGGTCGCTTGCACAACGTAGGTGAGCCATAGGAAGGCTCCGGGGGCGATGAGTGCCATCGCGTTCATGGTTAGGCCGGTTAAGCCTAACGTAGCTTGCATTTTGGGTGCGTCGTTCTCTGCCATTGAAAATCTCCTGATAGTTTCCAGATGAAAGGAGCGCATTCTCGCCAACGTTGCGAAACGGCTGGGCTACGGCAAGGAAACAGCGTAGCAACCTACATGGGTTTAAGTAATTCTAAACCGGCAAGCAGGTGTTTAACCAATAGATAATTTCGATTGGACCGATTTTGTGTTATGGATTTGACAGCGCGTGCTAACCTAACTTACAAACCATGAACAAGCTGACTCAGATTGGGATCCTACTATTGGCGGCGGTTTTTGAGGCCGGCGGCGACGCCATCATGCGCAAGGCGCTGCATCTTCCGGCGGGCCTGTCGCGGCTGCTGACCTTCGGCCTCGGCGCGGTGGTGCTGTTTCTGTATGGCTATCTGGTGAATGCTCCGGACTGGGACTTCGGCCGGCTGTTGGGCGTGTACGTGGTGTTCTTCTTTTTGGTTGCGCAGGTGCTTTCGTGGGCGGTGTTCAATCAGCCCCCGACTACGGCCACGTGGATCGGCGGGGCTTTGATTGTAGCCGGCGGCGCGGTGCTGGGCTTTGCTTCGGCGTAGGGCGCCTACTTCGCTCCGCCGCAGTTTGCGTCCGCATAACCGTCCAAGGCCACAATGCGGGGTGCGGAGAACGTACCGTAATCGACGGCCTGCACGAATTCAGCCTTATATTCGTTCGCAGCCTGGACAGTCGGGTTTTCCACCGTGAGGCAGACCGCCAGTAGATTGCCCTCCTTACCGCCCCCATAAGGCAGGCTTGGTTTGTAGGATATCAGCGGGAGTTTGTTCCATTCACCGGATACCAACTTGTAAGTTAGAGTGAATTCTTTGATTGCGCGGCGAAAGCTACTGGCGAATTGACCAGCATCAGAGCGAGCAAAAAGGGCCACGCTTCGAATTTGTACGGAGGCGTCCAAGCGCCATGATACCCAGTGCCGGTAGCCTGCCGGACGGCCGTCGTCAAAAAAGGAAACCTCCCCTTCTCCTCCTGGGTCGGTCATGCCAAGGCTTGGGGGAGTGGGACTTGTGCCGCCGAACATTGCAGGCCTTGGTCCTAGGCGCGTTCCGCTTTCGCCGGTGAGCTGTACTCGTAATCTTCCATGACTAAGGTCGAACAGGTCACGCAGGCTCACCCGGTCAGGCTTTATCACCGCCCCTCCGGATGAAACTGCGGCGAGATTTGCTATGCTCTGCTCGACCTCTATCAATTTGCCTTTTGCGCCGCTTTCCGCTGAGCGCAGGTCCGCTTCGATCCTGGGCTTACGCGTAGCATCGCGTTCATCCTGTGCAGAACTTCTCAGCCTGCTGATGGCGCCAAGCAATGAGTTGTACTCGTTGAGCTTGTTCACAACATCAATAGCTGCGGCGGCGCGTTTTTCGGCGTTCGCGCGCTGCACTTTGGCAATTTGCTGTTCGTTGTCAGCTTTTTCTTTTTCCAGCTTGGCAAGCGCCGTTTGCTGCTCCGCTATCTTTTCCTGAGCTATCGCCTTTTGCTGCTCGGCATCGGCCTTTCTCTTTTCTTCCTCTGCTTTTTCCCTCTGTTGATCCGCGATCTTTTCCGATGTGAGTGCGTCGTCCTTCGCCTTCAAAGCCAGAATTGTCTGCTCGTCAGCCCTTGCTTTTTCACTCCTGACTTTTTCAATTTGCTCTTGCAGCTTCTGGCTATACGCCTCCAACTCATTGTTCCGCCGCAGCGCGAGCAGGGCGAAAAGCGCCACTACGCCGCCCACGATTACAGCAAGGGCCGTCCACCGTTTCCTGGCACGCTTGCTTCTTTTCAGTTCCGCCGCGGCTTGCATGTCCGCATCGCGTTGCTGCACGCTTTTATCGAGGTACTCCAAGGCAACCTGGTAGTCGTCATCGGCCACCGCATACCGCTCAGCCCAACCGGCTGATGGACTCGATAGGCTCCTCCAATTGACGAACTCCTGCAGTTCCGGGTCGCGCAGCAGCGAGGCGGCGTTTTTCTTCCAGCGGCGGGCATCCTTCACCAAGCCTCTGTACTGGTCGCGCGAGACCTGCTCCTCGTCCATCCATTCACGAATGCGGTCCCACTGGCGGAGCAGACTTTCGTGCGAAATGTCCACCCGTAAATCATTGGGGCTGCCGTCGGCCGACGTTCGAATGAAGTTCCGATCATTATCGGAAAAGCGGTGCAACACATCCTGGATCTCGGCACGACTTGCACCGGTTGCCGCCTGCAACTGGCTGATGCGAGCGGGGCAGCGAACGCGGCGTTGGCTGGCATCGGTATCGGTCAGCCGCTTGAAAACACGCGCCACGGTATCGATGGAAAGCCCGCTCATCGCGGCTTCGGCATCCTGGTTCAGTGCGCCTTCCAGACCGCCGGCGGCTTCATAGTGCTGCAGGTCGACCGGCCCGACTCCACCTGCCTTCTGGTACTCATCCCACGTGCGCAACAGGGCGTGCTGCAACACAGGAAGCCGGTCAAAGCGGTCTCCTAATTGGTTCAGAACATGGTCAAGCAGCCGCGGGCCAACTTGCACACCAAGCAGGCGGGCCGGGCATTCCACGGCCTCACGCAGTTGATCGCGGGACATGCGCGGCACAAGATAGCGCCCACGATTCAGCGCTTCGGGCAGGGAATAGAAAACGTCGCAATCGCCGAGAAAATCGGTGCGCATGGTGAGCACCACGTAGATGGGCAGGTCCCTCCGCGCCGATAGAGCCAGAATCAAATCCACGAAGTCCGCTGCTTCGGCCTTGCGCCTGGCCCGCTCCTGCCGTTTTTCCAAACTGAGGTTGCGCAAGTCCTCGTCGTCCTGCGACGCGCGAAACGCAAAGATCTCTTCGAACTGGTCCACCAACAGGAACAAATTGGTGTTTGCTTCCAAACGCGCCGCCAGATACTGCACCACGGCTTCGGCATGGCTGTCTGCAATTTCCTGGCGCAGCACAGCGGCAGCCTTTTGCGTGACCTCAACTCCCATAGCTTCGAGCAGGCCTTCAGCAAGATTGCCTAATGGATTGTCGCCGGGCTTGATGGTGGCGATGCGCCAGCGGTCGCGGTCGTGCACCAGAAAGCCGCCCAACAGGCTGGGCAGCACTCCGGCACGAACCAGCGACGATTTGCCGCTGCCGGAGCTGCCCACCACGCCAACAAACCGTTCGCGGCGCAAAATGTCCAAAACGGCAGCGGTCTGTTCTTCGCGGCCGAAGAAATACAGCGTGTCTTCCTTGAAGAAGGGGCGCAGGCCGACGTAGGGATTGGCACGCAGATCGTCATCGAAATCCATTACTGGCCACCTCCCAGAGCGAAGATGTCGTCAATCCAGCTAGGGTCGCAATCGTTGAGCGCGGAAACCACTTTCAGCCGGGCGCGCATGAGCTCGGTTTCGTCGGCGCCTGCTTCGGACAAGGCGGAATACTTGGCAATCAGAATCGCCGCGCCGGAGCGGACGGCCGATTTTTGCACGGCTGTGCGGCGGTTGATGACCCATTCTTTGTCCACATTGCCGGCAACGATGATGTACAGCGGAGATTTCCTGATGGTGTCATCCAGGTTGGCGAGGGAATTGGGCGATGATGCGCTGCTGGTGCGCATCTGTGTTTCGACATCGCGTTTTTCAAGGAAATCCACCAGATCGATGGCCTGTTCCTGATCGTTGATATGCGCGTCGACAAAGGCTGTGCGGCCCTTGGAGGTATCTGCGCTAGCTCGTTTCAGCGCTGCGATGCGGGCATCTTTCATGGCCTGCAATTTAGCGAGGATCGTGGCAGTGATCGAGTTCTTTTCCGTGATCACCAACTCCAGCCGTTGCTTCTCGCGAGGCATGGCGGTGATCTCGGCGAGCTTGGCTTGATACTTTTTGTTGCCGATGCTTTCGCTGTCCTCGTTGGAGAGGACAATCATTTGCGACCGGGCGACATCCAGGCCGATGCGCAACTGTTCCAGCGGATAGGTGCGAATGGTATCGGACGGATCATCGTCGTCCAAAGCCTGGCCGGGATTCGCTCCCAGAAGGTGAATGGCCAGGTCGGCCTGGCGCATCAGTTTGTCGATCAAGGAGGCGTGCTCTTCGGGCTCGTCGGGCAAGGTGAAATCGAGCACGCGAACCCATTCCAGCGCTCGCAGCAATTTTCCGAGTTCGCGCTGGCGCTTGTCGAGGTTTTGATCGGTTGTGGCGAGGAAGACCTTGAAGATATTGGGGTCGGCCGCTGGGGTTGGGGTTGCAGCAACGGCAGCGGGCGCGGGTGTGGCAGCGGGCGCGGGTCCGAATAGCATGCCGTCTTTGGAACGCATGTAGAGCACCGAAGTGGCCCATTCGGCGTGCTTGCTGCCATAGAGTTGCTTGCGGCCTTCGGCCACGGCGGCATCCACTGGCAGTCCCTGAGCAATGCGCATGTAGAAGGTCTGGGCGAAGAGGATCGCGGCCTGGTCAGAAACAGGGAACTGCATGGCGACGACGGCCGGGATGCGGGCACGGATCAGCGAAGTCGCCACGCCAGCAAAGGGATGGGCATCGCTGGTCATGCCACTTTTGCAGGCATTCAGGAAGACCAGTCGTAGCGGCACGTCGCGCAGGATGAGAGCGAAGTCATCGCCGGAAACAGGGTCACGGCTACCATCTCCCTGCTCCAGCAGCAGGAGCCCTTCGCCGGTGGGACCAATGTCGCCGTGGCCCATGTAATGCAGCACGTGGTAAGGCGTGGCGGCCAGTTGGTTGAGCAGCCCGCTCCGGGTGGGCGCGGCGAAATCCACTTTCACGTTGGGGAGTTGAGCCCAGTCTTTTTCGATACGCGCACGCTCTTCCTGAAGGTTGAGCGGCGGCGTGTCTTTGGGGTTCGACATCACCGCGAGGATGCGCAACGGGGCTTGGAAGGGGCGAGGTTCAGAGGGTTGCGGAACGTCGAGCGAACGCACCAGAGGAGTGCGGTTGGAAAGCGCGAGCGGATGCTGGTCCTGACGGCGCATCAGTTCCCACGGCAGGCTGGCGACTTGTGCCATGCCTGGGCCGCGCAGATCCATCGACAGGCGGATGCGGACGCCATCGCAGCCCGATGTGTCGTCGGCTTTGCCTTCCGTCTTGACCAGCACGTCGCGGCAATCGCCCTGGAACAGCGCGTCGAAAAGTTGGACGCCAAACTCTTCCACGGTTTTTGTGGGGGTGGGTACCTGTGGTTTCGATAACGAGGCCAGTCCGCGGGT
>CAIRSA010000081.1 GCA_903881085.1 uncultured Acidobacteriia bacterium | reverse complement strand
GCAAGACCAGCCGCGTGCGTGTCGGCGAAATCGAGATCGCCGGCCCCTATTTTCCCGGCCACCTGATCGGCGATCGCGTCTCGCTCTACATTCGCCCCGAACAACTGCGCTGCTTTCCGCGCCAGGGCCGCCCCGGAGCAAATCAACTGCCGGCCAAGCTCCTGCACGCCGTCGAGAAGCTCGACACGGTGCGCCTGCAGTTCGACAATGGAACGGCCGCCGAAATCCCCCGTGCTGACTTCGATGCCGCGCGGAATCATCAGGAGTGGGTCATCGAATTCCCCGCAGACAAGCTGAGGATCCTATGAAGACATTCGCCGAATACGAAGTCCTCGCCGCGCAAGCCCACGGGCACATGTGCGCCGGCCAGATTCTGGGCTTGCGCCTTGCCATCCACGGCATGCACCTGCTGCAGATCGAAGACCCGGCAGGCAAGGACCGCAAGCGTCTGATCACTTACGTGGAGATCGACCGCTGCGCGACGGATGCCATCACCGTCGTCACCGGATGCCGCATGGGCAAGCGCGCGCTGAAGTTCCGCGACTTCGGCAAGGTTGCCGCCACCTTCTGCGACCTCGCCGAAAACCGTGCCGTGCGCGTCGTGGCGAAAGAATCCTCGAAGCAGCGCGCGAAGGAGCTGCACCCGGAAATCGAAGACAAGAACCAGCAGCAGATGATCAGCTACCGCGAACTGCCAGACAATGAGCTGTTCACGCATCAGTGGGTCAGCGTCTCGATCGGCCCCGAAGAGATGCCCGGTTTCAAAGGCCCGCGCGTCGCTTGCGAAGAGTGCGGCGAAGGCATCAACTTCCAGCGCGAAGTTGTCAAGGATGGCCGCACGCTGTGCAAGGCCTGCGCCGGCGAGCGCTACTATCAGCCACTGTGATCCGATACTACATCACCGACCGCAGCAAGGTGGCCTCGCTCACCGATACGATTGCTCGCGTTGTCCAACAGGGCGTTGACTGGATCCAGATCCGCGAGAAGGACCTGCCCGCGCGCGACCTGCTCGAACTCACTCGGGCCGCGCTGTCGATTGGCGGCGCGAAGATCCTGGTCAACGGCCGCCTCGATGTCGCGCTCGCCGCCGGAGCCCACGGCATGCATCTACCTTCAAACTCGATCGCCCCATGCGAAATTCGCCGTATTGCTCCGCTCGGTTTCCTGATCGGAGTCAGCTGTCACACCCTCGATGAAGTCATGCGTGCCGAAGCCGAGCAGGCTTCCTTCGCCGTCTTCAGCCCTGTTTTCGAAAGCCCGGGCAAGGGCCCGCCCGTGGGCCTCGTCAAGCTCAGCGAAGCCGCGCATGCCGTGCGCATACCTGTGCTGGCGCTCGGCGGCATCACCAACGCCAACGCGCAATCGTGCATCGATGCAGGTGCCGCGGGGATCGCCGCGATATCGATGTTCCAAGGCGTGTAAAATCGACAGATGAAGTCTCTGCTCCTTCTATTGGCCGCCGGCTGCGCCTTGGCCCAACAATACGACCTGTTGCTGCAAGGCGGCCGCGTCATCGACCCACGCAACAACCTCGACGGCATCATGGACGTTGCCATCACCGGCCGCACTATCGCCGCGGTCGCCGCAGGCATCCCCGCCGCGCAAGCGAAGACGGTGATCGACGTCCGAGGCCTCACCGTCACACCCGGCCTGGTAGACATGCACGTCCATCTCTTCCACACCACCGGCGCCAAAGATGCGTGGGCAGGCGACAACAGCGTTGACCCCGATAGCTTCAGTTTCCGCACAGGCGTCACCACCATGGTCGACGCGGGCAGCGCGGGCTGGCGCAACTTCGAGACCTTCCGCCACAGTGTGATTGACCGCGTTCAGACGCGCGTTTTCGCCATGATCAACATCGCCGGCCTCGGCATGATGACCAACGCCGTGGAGCAGGTGAAGAGCGAGTTCCAGCCGGACCAGATCGTGAAGCTGGCTCAGAAACACAAGGACGTTGTGGTCGGCGTGAAGTCCGCCCATTACGAAGCGCCAGACTGGACCTCGGTTGAAAAGGCCGTAGAAGCAGGCACCGGAGCGAACATCCCGGTGATGGTGGACTTCGGCTTCTTTCGCCCTGAGCGCCCGTACTACCAGTTGGTCGGTGAGAAGCTACGCCCGGGCGACATCAGCACGCACATGTACCGCGCCGCCGCGCCATACATGGATGAAAACGGAAAGCTCTACGACTACCTGAAGCAGGCCCGCGCGCGTGGCGTGAAGTTCGATGTCGGCCACGGTAGCGGCAGTCTGGTGTTGCGCAATGCCGTGCCCGCCGTGGCGCAAGGCTTCTACCCCGACACGATTTCAACTGACCTGCACACGCTGAGCATGAACGGCCCGATGATCGACATGCAGACCACCATGTCGAAGTTTCTTGCCATGGGCATGCCGCTAACCGCTGTCATCAAGGCTTCTACGTGGACTCCGGCGCAGATCATCCATCATCCCGAAGTGGGCCACATCACGATTGGCGCGAATGCCGACGTGGCGGTGTTCAGCACGATGAACGGCGAGTTCGGCTATGGCGATGTCGCCGGTGGACGAATCACAGGCAAGCAACGGCTGCAATGCGAACTCACAGTGATGGGAGGCGTGATCATGTGGGACTTCAATCAACGCGCGGGCAGCGACTTCCGCAAGCTGCCACCGGCTTACGGTATCAGGGAAGGCATTGATGTGATTGTTAAGCCGCCAGCGCGAGGGCGCTGACGGGGTGCGGCGACCCGGGCGAAGGCCGAATACCAATTCCCCTTCGCCAAGGCCACGGCGGACATGTCGGCCGCGGACTGCCAGTCCAATGCCACTCGTTTTTTCGATTCGGCGGTTCTTTGAGTTAGTAATCGCCCAGGCGGATCGCCTGGTGTGCTCAGTATGATTTGCATTCAAGGGGTGAAGGCCCCCCATGGACCGTAATGACCGGAACCATCCGTCTAAGCAAGGGTGTCCGATCCAGCAGACGGTCACTGGCGACCGGCTTGCGCTCACGCACAATGGCGCTCGCCACGGCATTCAACCCGTTCAGACGCCAGGCACCAGCCGTCGCCGTAGCATGTGCCGGCATCCACTTAATCAGAACCTCAGACTTGGTCCTCTTTCTCTTCTCCGAATTGCACGGCCGCCGAATTACCTGGTACCGGCAAGCCTGGGCGGTTCGCACCGTGAATGGCGGCTTCGCAGGATGATATATACTCCGATAATGCAAAAGTTCTCCGTTCTGCTGCTCCTGGCGGCCACGCTCCGCGCGCAGCCGCCAGCGCAAGCTCAGATCCGCGAAGCCGCAACCCGCGCGGTCGCCTTGATCCAAGCCACCCAGAAAGCTTGGCCGGCAAAGCAGTCTTGCACCTCTTGCCACCACCAGCTACAGCCATCAATCGCCTTTCGCACTGCGCGCGATCATGGCATTCAGCTGGACGAACAGATCTCAGCAACTACCGACCTCGCGACCTATGATTTTAAAAATGCCCTCGATTTTGTGATTCAGTCCAATTTCGTAGGCGAAACGGCAATGGCCGATGCTTACCGGCTCATCGCCGCGCACGAAGCAGGGGTCAAACCAAATCTGGGAACGGCCATCACCGCGCGCGTCATTGCTGCCCGGCAACGTTCCGAAGGGGATTGGACCAGCTTCCATAGCCGTCCGCCGGCATCGTACAGCCGATTTTCCATGACGGCAATTGCGTTGCGCAGCATCCAACTTTACGGTCACCCCAGCCAGCAGGCAGAAATGAAGGCGCGAATAGGCCGCGCCAGCACATGGCTCGCCGCCAACAAACCGCACGACACGGAGGGCCGCACATTTCAACTTCTGGGATTGCATTGGGCAGGCGCCAACAAGACATTAATTGAAAAGTGCGCCCTCGCCCTGAAAGAAACTCAACAGGCCGATGGTGGATGGGGCATGCTGGAAGGTCGCACCAGCGAAGCCTACTCTACCAGCGAAGCGCTTATCGCATTGCTGGATTCCGGCCACCTTCGGCCAACCGACAAAGCCTACCAGCGCGGGCTGGTCTTTCTTCTGAAGACACAGGCTCCAGACGGTTCATGGCATGTGCCCACGCGCCTGGAAAGCCTGCCCGTAAGCCCGCCGTACTTTGAAACTGGCTATCCATATGGGCATGACCAGTTCATCTCAGTCCAAGGCGCTTGCTGGGCCATTATGGCTCTCTCCCGTGCGCTGCCGCGCCGTATGGAAGTGCAACCGCGCATCCTGAATGGTGTAGAGCCGCAGGACGTTGAACCTTGGATTGAAAAGGTAATGTTTGGCAGCGTGGCGGAATTGCGGCAATTACTCAATAGCGGCTTCGACGCCAACTCCGCAACCCGCGCTGGGGGCACCACCGCGTTGATGATCGCAGCGCCTAATATAGAAAAGTTGCAATTGCTGTTGGACCGGGGCGCCAAAGTCAATGCCCGTGCAAAGAGCAAATACTCCGCCTTGATGGTAGCCACGCAGTTTACAGAAGCCACTCCGGCGATCCGCATCCTGCTAGGCCGCGGCGCAGAAGTACGGCTGCCGAAAGAGCAAGGGGCGCCAATGTTCAACGCTCACCCTTTCCTGCTGGCCGCTTATGCGGGCAACATAGAAGCGCTCCCGCTTCTCAAGGCCGCTGGGGACCGTATCGATGACACGATGAATTTATTCGGCACCTTTCCTGTATCACCGCTGACGGGCGCAGTTGTGCTGGGCGACCTGCCCGTGGTTCGCGCGCTGCTCACTCTGGGTGCGCCAGTCAATCGGGAAGCCGGTGGCGCGACGCCATTGAGCACGGCAATCCTCGGTCATCATATTGAAATCGCGCGCCTCCTGATCGAGAACGGCGCGGATGTCAACCAACTGGACAAGAATGCAGCCACACCGCTTTTCCTGGCTGCTGCCACCGATTTCGGCGATACCGCCATGGTCGACCTCCTGCTCAATGCAGGCGCCAGGCGTGATGCGCGAAACAAAGAGGGTCTGACACCAGCCGAGGTCGCCCGTAAACTGAAACGCACTTACCTCACAGCAAAATTGCAATAGTGTTCACGAATCGTCACCACGAATCGGGAAAAATAATTCGCTTTGTTACACAGTCTTAGCGATTTGCCCGGTCATTTATCTGGCAATGGGATGCTATACCTGAATCGGGCGTAAAAGGCTCGCCAAGCAGGTTCTGCCAGTTGCGCCACTATTCGCATCGGGAGTGTGCCATGTCAAATCAGACCGCAATCAGCCGTTCATTCGCAATGGGAAACCCAAGCAAAACCCGAGGATTCATAAACCCTCAACTGACAACCTGTTACCCTGTGGGAAACGACGATTTCCTGGATTTTTGCGAAGAAATTTATTCTTGGGTTTCGCGTTGTAATTGAAGCCAAGCCCACCTATGCGAAAGCCACGCCTGCCTCAGCGGCCATCTTCTGAATGTACGCCCGCCCTTCGTCGTATTCGGCGGCGCTCTTCAAATGCTCCAGCATCAGCGGCGCATCGGTTGGCAGCTTGGTCAACTCGCGCAGATAGGCCTTATAGTCGATCTCGCCGCGGCCGGGAATCACTTCCACGAAGTGCACGTTCATTTCGGGGATCCACTGCAGATCCTTCGCGTGGCACGAGGCAATATAGCGGCCGAGCTTTTTGAAGCAGTCCTCGATGAAGGCGCGGTTGTTGTAGAACCGCTCCGGCGAGTTCACGCCGTTGCAGATGTCCATGTGAACGGCGAAGGTTTTGCGGTCCACCGCACGGATCAGCTTCAGATATGAGTCAGGCCCGTCGGGAATGTTCCACCCCATCATCTCAATGCTGAACGTGGTCTTCGAAGGCTTCACCTGGTCGATCACCTTGCGGCAGTTTTCGACAGTCGCATCGAAGAACTCCTTGGAAAGATTCTTCGGATGCGGGCCGTACCAGACCTTGGGATTGTAAGAGCCGGCAATGTCCACGCAGCAGCGGGCGCCCACGGCATCGGCCAGCGCCAGGCGCTCCGTGACGTAGACGACGTTGGCTTTGCGCAACTCGTCATTCGGATCGAGCATGTTCTTCCACGCGCCAACCTCGGCGATGACGACATTTTCCGCCGCGTAGGCCTCGCGTGTCGCCTTCGCATCGTCGATCTTGATCGGCGGGCAGTAGGCCGCGCTGTATCCCAACCGGCGATGCTCCCGCGCGAGTTCGCGCGGGTCGGTGGATTTCAGATAGATGGGACCGCCGAGACGGACAGGCCGGCCGGTGGCGGCGAAGGCGGGGGCGGCGGCCAACGAGGCCAACAAGTTTCTACGTGTATATTTCGTCTGCACGGTTATAGAATACTCGAATGAGGATCACTGCGGTAAAGACCGTCGTCGTGAACGCGCAGATGCGCAACTGGGTATTCGTCAAAGTTGAGACAGACCAGGCAGGACTGCACGGCTGGGGCGAGGCGTCGCTCGAATGGAAAACGCGCGGAGTGGCCGGAACCATTGAGGATTTCGCGCCAATGCTCGTCGGCGAAGACCCCACGCGCATCGAACATTTGTATCAGAAAATGTACCGGCAGTCGTTTTGGCGGCTGGGCGTGATCGGCCTTTCTGCCATCAGCGGAATCGAACAGGCCTTGTGGGATATCCTCGGCAAGTCGCTTGGGCAACCCGTGTACAAACTGCTGGGTGGGGCCGTGCGCGACCGCGTCCGCATGTATACCCACCTTGGCGGCGGCGACATGAAGGCCGTGTATGAGACCCAGCAATCGAACGATGCGCAGGTCTTCGCAGACCGCGCCCTCGAAGTGGTCGCCATGGGCTACAACGCGGTCAAGGTGCTGATCACGCCGCCCACCGAATCGCTCAACAGCATCGCCGCCTACAAGTACACAGACCGCGTGATGGCCGCCATGCGAAACGCAGTAGGAGACGACGTCGACATCATGATCGATTGCCACGGCCGCCATTCCATGGCCAATGCCGTGGAGTTTTGCCGCGTGCTCGCGCCATACCGGCCGTACTTTGTGGAAGAGCCGGTGCCGCCGGAAAACGTGGCGCTGATGGCCGAGGTGCGCAAAGCCAGCCCCGTCCCCATTGCCACCGGCGAGCGCCTCGTCACACGCTACCAGTTTCGCGAACTCTTCGAACAGCAGGCCTGCCATGTGATACAGCCCGACCTGTGCCACTGCGGCGGACTGTGGGAAGCGAAGAAGATCGCTGCCATGGCCGAGGTGTACAGCATGGGCGTGGCGCCGCACAATCCGCTCGGCCCCGTGGCCAACGCCGCGGCGCTGCACTTCGCGTTGAGTACGCCGAATTTTCTGATCCAGGAGGACATGCTGTCAGACGTGCCCTGGCGCTGGGATGTGGTGAAGCATTCGCTCGAAACCAAGGACGGCTACTGGCTGCCGTGCGATGCGCCGGGGCTTGGCATTGAAGTGGATGAAACGGCTGCGGCGAAGCACCCGTTTGAGCAGGAGGTGATTCACGCGACAACGGTGCGTGCGCACGATGGCGCGATTCTGGATTGGTAGGGGTCTAGCGGGTCAACCAATCCACCGTCACAGCTCCCCCATGCTCGCGCTGCGGAAACGACTCCAGCGCGAGCCGCTGTGCCGCGCTGTCGAAATGCAGCGCCAAGCGCTCGGCCACACGCACCCGCGCGCCACCCGGGGTGCGCTCTGCAGTTGCAACGGTGAACGGATACACCCAGCCATCCGCCGTCACTACGCGCACGATCTCACCTGCCGCGGGCAAGCTCTTCGCCGTGCCCGCTAGCACCAACGCCCCGCCTTCGACTGAGGCCAGTGCCATTTGCACGATGGGACGCGACGGATGATACCCAATCCGTTCGGTGCGCCCGGCTCGCTTCACTGTAACGGCAATTCCACCATCGGCCAGATCCTCGCGCGAGGCCGCTTCAATGCGCCCGCCCGCTGCGCCAACGGGCTCCAACACCGTCACAAAGCGGCTCCGCCCACCTGCGGCCTCATGGCGCAGCATCGCAAACGGCCGCGAAAACTTGTCCAGTTCGCCATCGCTCTCCTTCGCTCCGCGCACGGCCGGATTCACGCCCGTTATCAGCCTGCTGCCCGGCTCGGCAAGAAACGTCGCAACCACTGCCCAGCCGGCCTTGCTCCGCAACACGGCCTTCGTCTCTCCGCCCACGGCCCAAGAACGCAAATCTCGCAAATACCCATACGCCCAGTAAGGCCCATTCTTGAATCCAACATCGATCCCGTTCGGCGCTTCAACCCATGGCGCGGGCGCCTGCGACGGCATCGGCGAACTCTCCCCAGCCACCTCCACCGTGCCCGAGGCGTCGGCGTCGCCGTGCAAGAAATAATCGTGCGTGCGGCCGCCCTCGACCTCAAACACATCGATCGCAAAACTCGAGTCCACCACCATCAAGGTCCGCCGGTAGGTTTTCGCCACACCCTCGTATGACCGGCGTCCATCCACGCTCACCGATTGCAACCGCGGATTCGAAGCATCGAACCACAGCAGATTGCCATCGGTTGGCGTGCCCACCGAACCTAAGGACTGAGCTTTGCCATCAATCACCACCGTATTGTGCGCCACTGTCGAAGTGGCCCAAGCCCGCTGCCGGGTGTGCGTGTACCCCAGGTCCGACAATAGTTCCCTGCCCTGCGCGAACAACAACAAACTCAGCCCGTCCAAATGCTGGTGCCCATACCCGCCTGACCACGTCAGATTGAACTGCACCTGCTCCGCGCCCTTGCCGCCGCCCAGCATCGCATGCCCCAACGCCGGAAGCAGATACGGCACTGACTCCGCCAGCGGCTCGCGCTTATCGAACCACCAGGTGTCGTGCACAGGCACAAAGCGCCCATCGGGCAGACGCATCTTCATCAATGCCGCGCGCGACCGCTCGACATCCTTTTCCAACGCGGGAAAAGCGACCATCGCGCGGATCACATTCGCCACCCCTCCTATGGTCTGCGCATGATACGACGGAGTGCCTTCATGCCAGGAGCCGTCGTATAGAAACTGACTGTCGACGAACCGATTCAGCCGTGCCGCCGGTTCCTCCACATAATGCCGCTCGCCAATCGCTCTGCCCAGCCGGATCAGCGACGTCCACATGGATGGGCTCATGTTCGAATTCGACTCGGGATTCGACAGCACTTCATCGGCCGCATTGCGCAGCAGATCGCGCTCAATTCGCTCAGCCGCCGTACCATCCAGCAGGCCGCTGGCGCGTAGATGTTCATAGGCCTGGACCAGTTCGTTGGGGATATCTTTATAGCCCCACCAATTCCATCGCGCCGTACGAAAATCGGACCGCAGCTTGTTCGCCGGCATCGCGCCGCTGTACACCTCCTTAGGCCGGAAGGGATAGTCGTAGTGGTAGCACCATCCGGGGAAGACTTCGGCAAACCGCGTCAGCAACAGCACCGCTCGATCGCCCGCGGCCTTGTCTCTCTGCAGCGCGTACAACTCGGCCAGGTCGCGGGTGCGCGCGGCCAGATACTCCTTCACCAGGTCGTCGCGCCGCGCCTCGAAGAAATAGCGGTAGCCGGAGGCATCCTGCCAATAGCGGTAAACCTGTTTTTCACCGCGAGGATTCACGACTTCCTGCCCGTGATCCATGGGATACTTCGCACTGGGATACCGGTGATTGCAGTATTTGCAGTAAACCTCATCGGGCCGCTCCGGAGTCCAGGCCAGCTTCTCTTCCTGCCGCCCCGCGTTGCAGTTGGGGCAGCCAACGAAGTATAGTCCTGAGCGCTCCGGCACCATCCGGCGCAGTGCCTGCGGCTCCATGGCACGCACAAGGCGCGTGCTCTCCAGCAGTTGTGCAGCCGTAGCGCCGTACATCCCGACAGGGAATAAGAAGAAGTAGGCCAATCGCATGATTTCCTTTATAGCGCAAAGGGCGTAGGCTCCGTTTTGCGCGGATAAAGAATAGCGCAAAGGGCGTAGGCTCCGTTTTGCGCGGATAAAGAATAGCGCAAAGGGCGTAGGCTCCGTTTTGCGCGGATAAAGAATAGCG
>CAIRSA010000080.1 GCA_903881085.1 uncultured Acidobacteriia bacterium | reverse complement strand
TGTCCAAACCGCCGCACCCTGCACGAGGGCGTGGATGCGCAGTTCCTCCCCCAGGCGGGTCTTGCCCACCCCGCTTTCCCCACCAATCAGCCAACTGCTTCCGTGGCCCTTTCTGGCTTCCGCCAGCACCGACCGAAAGTGCCGTAATTCATCGCCCCGGCCGACAAATTCGGCGGCCCGCAGAAAACTTTCCCTGATGGCAAGCGCTTCCGGTGGCTGAGCCTGGCCGATGGCTGCGTTCAGCTCCGCCAGCGCGCTGCCCGCGTCCGGGAAACGTTGTTCCGGCCGTTTCGCAAGCAACCGCGCCACCACCTCGCGAAGCAAACCGGCCGGCGCGCCCGCCGGCAAGTCGCCGGTGAGACCGTCGAGAGGTCTCAGATCGGGAGCCGTATTCATCATCTCCCACATCAGCCCACGCGAACTGTTTTGCGCAAAAGGATAGACGCCAGTCAGGATTTCATAGACCATCAGTCCCAGCGAAAACAGGTCGGAAGCAATGCTCGCGGAACGCCCTTTTTGGATTTCCGGCGCCATATAACGAACCGTGCCCACCAAGCCCTCAGCGTCTGCAACGTGCGTCGCAATTCCGAAATCCAGCACCCTGACGCGCCCTTCGCTCACCAAGACGTTAGCAGGCTTGAGATCGCGGTGCAGAATGTTTCTCCGATGGAGATAGATCAACGCCTCAAGCACTTGACAGATCAATTGGACTTTCGCGGCCAGATCCTGGCCCTTGGCCGCCTCAAGGATAGTGCGTGCGGCGGGCACTAATTCCATGGTCAAAAAGGGCTGATAGCCGTCTTCGAAGCCATAATCGAGCACGCTGATAATGTTGGGATGGCGCAAAGAAGCCAGGACTTTGAATTCCTGTGCCAGAGCAAGGCGGTGTAGCGTGGCGGAATTGTCGGACTTCCAAGGCGAGCCAGATCCCTGGCCAACAGTGGAGCGGGTTGCCTCCGGATCAAGTGGAACCTGCATCGCGGGAGCCTGCCCGGGGAGATGTTGGGCGGAAAGGAGCCGCTTCAATGCAACATCCTGCTTAGTCAGTCGGTCGGTGGCGACGTACACTACGCCCATGCCACCCGCACCAAGCTGGCCCCTCAAGACGTAACGGTTCGTAACTACTTGGGGGATTGTATCTTGCGATTCCATTTTATTCCTACCAAGACCGTGGCAACCCGCCAAAGGGCAAATCGCTAGTATACCACCTCATCACAAGTAAACCGCTTCCATTTGTTAGACTCCTGGTCGGACGGAGGCGCGTCCTCTACCATAAAATCCCTGATCGTTGTGTTAATCCTGCAAGCAGCCATATGCGGCGCCCTGTCCGGGCAGCTTGTTATCCTGAACCGCTCCAGCGCGATTTTGATTGACGACCGTGAACCAGGCCCGCGGGCCGTCGATAATGGCCGCTTGCGACTGGAACCGGCCGGCTGGCGTGGCGAAGCCGCAGTCCGCGGAGTACGGCAAATGGAAGGGCTTCTACGATGAAGACCGCTTCGTGAATGTAAGCAAATCGCTGGCCCTGGCCGAAGGTGAGTCAGCCAAGCTTGCGGGCAAACCATTACCCTGCGGATTGAAGGTGGATCCGTTCATCGAGGACACTTACGATTGGCTGAAGGCCTACCAGGGCGATCGCAGGGTGGACACGGTTGAGCGGTAACAACCGCTGCTAGATTGTGTCTAGTACCTGGCGAAGCAATGCTTCTGTTTTTGAGCCAACTGGCAAAATCACAGCGCAGGTGCTCCAGCCGGGGCGCACTCTCGTGCATGAGATAGATCCCAGTTATGCGATCCTGTCGCGGCCCACGGTTCCACGAGTATTCAAAATCTGCGCGCCAGGCACGGGCCGAGTTTGTCATTCCACTCGCGCTTCATGCTCATAGCAGTTGTCGTCTGCGCCGGTGAGGTTCATCGCCGCCACTACTATGAACCGAGCCGGGATTGGGGCAGCATTAGCAACTCCCATTCGCCATTTTAAGCGGCTCACGGAATAAGGTTACTCCCGGCTTTCAAGTATGCGGGCCGGATTTCCAACTACGGTGACGCCGTCCGGTACATCGCGAATAACCACCGCCCCCATCCCCAAACGGCTCCCCGCTCCGATGCGGGTTCCCGGCAGGATCGACACACCCAGGCCCACGTAAGACCCCTCACCGATCTGAAATCCACCGCCTGTTGAAATGTTCGCAGAGAAGGAAGCATAATCGCCGACCACCGAATCGTGCCCGATAATCGTGTTCTGCAATACCAGGACGTGGCGGCCCACTATCGCCTCATTGGAGCAAAAACTTCCCGATAGAAATGCAGACCCTTCTCCAATTCGGCTGCGCCGGGATACCTGAGCCGAAGGATGTATCACCACCGGAAACCGGTCCGCGGTCAGCCCCAACCTGGCGCGTACCGTTTTCCTGATCAGCAGACTCCTCTCGTTGCCCATCCCCAGTACGATCTTGACGGAGCGAAGCGACTGTTGAGTTGCCAACGCCTCGCCGCCGCCCAGCACCGGGTAGCCCAAAATGTCCTTGCCGTGCAGTGCCTGATTGTCGTCAAGGAACCCGAGAATATTCCATCGCCGCTTGTCCGCATTTGCGGCTTCCAGCGTTTCCAGAATGTCGCGCGCAGTGCCGCCCGTGCCATAGACAACGACATCCTCAGAAGCCAGTTTGGGAATCATACAATTCTATCTTCAATCCGCAAATTCAGACTGAAAGGGAAAGCTCATTATGAACAGATTCGAATGCACCAGACAATAAGGCTTAGCCTGCGCGGCGGAGCCGCTGGCTTGCAGCGAACAAGCCCGCGCCGGCGAGTCCGGTAAGCGCCAAGATCAGCGACGGCGGAGCCGGTGTGGGTGGAGGCGTGGCCGCCGGGATGCCGTCCAGCTCGTACACCTGCGTTGTCAGAACGGTGTTTGTCGTGGTCGCGGTCTTGTTGATGGTCACCCTGGATAGGATCATCACGTCAATATCCATTTGACCTCCAGCCAAGGTAAAGGCGGTGCCTGCGGAGCATGGCCCGCCTGATTGGATGTTAACCAAATTGGCAGTAGGCGTTGTCGTGGGGTCGGTTTGGCAAACTCCGCGATCACCGATAAAGACCGTCTGTGGTCCGACAAACGTCGAGACAATGTTGGAAGTTTGTGTCGTCTGTCTGCTGGTTTCGACGGTGTTCGTTGTACTGCTCACTTGCGACTGCGTGCTGCTCAACTGCGTTGGACC
Organism: uncultured Acidobacteriia bacterium; assembly: GCA_903881085.1. Lineage (GTDB taxonomy): Bacteria > Acidobacteriota > Terriglobia > Bryobacterales > Bryobacteraceae > CAIRSA01. Next base: position 14,204 of record CAIRSA010000080.1, on the reverse strand, counting down.
CGTAAACGACACAGCCCCGGCGCTGGTGAGTTGGCCCTGCGCCTGCGCGATGGCTGCCTGGACCGTAGGATCGGAATAGGCAACGTTGTAGGTCTTATCGAACAGATACGCGCCGCCCTGCATGCGAGCCTTCAGTTCCACCTGGAAAGTATTCACCTGCTGCGTCACAGGGGTAGTGTTAACCGTGTCGACCTCCGCTGCGGAATTGGAGAAGACAGTGCTGTTGGTGCTCCCCCCCGAAACCTGTGACCACGCGATGGTAGCGAATAACATCCAACAACATGAGAGTATCCAAGAGATGCGACGCATGGCCAACTGTAGCACAGACCGGCATACCCGAATGGGGGCCAGTTTCAGCTCTCGCGGCGAAGCCGGTTGCGAGCAGCATATAAGCCCGCGCCGGCGAGTCCCGCAAGCGCCAGGATCAGCGATGGCGGAGCCGGTGTGGGTGGAGGCGTGGCCGCCGGGATGCCGTCCAGCTCGTACACCTGACTTGTCAAAATGGTGTTCGTCGTAGTTGCGGTCGTGTTGATGGTCACATTAGACCTGGCCATCACGTCAATATCCATTTGACCTGGTGCGAGGGTCAATAATGCGCCAGGAAGAGAGCATGTAACCGCAGTGGTCACGGGGTTGGTTTGGCAAACTCCCTGATCACCTACAATGATGGTCTGAGGACCGACGTAGGTGGTAACAGTAGTCGTAACTAGCGTCTGTCTGCCGGTTTCGACGGTGCTGGTTGTGCTGCTAACCTGCGACTGCGTGCTGCTCAACTGCGTTGGACCAGTAAACGACGCTGCCCCGGCGCTGGCGAGCTGACTTTGCGCTTGGGTGATAGCCGCCTGGACCGTGGGGTCGGAATACGCAACGTTATAGGTCTTATCGAACAGGTACGCGCCGCCCTGCATGCGAGCCTTCAGTTCCACTTGAAAAGTATTCACCTGCTGCGACACAGAGGTGGTGATTATCGTGTCGAACTCGGCAGTGGAATTGGAATAGATGGTAGCATTGGTGCCCCCCGGCGGAACATCCGACCACGCGATGGGAGCGAACAACACCCAACCACACAAGACGGTCCGGGCGATAGGACTCATGGCCAACAGTAGCACGGATGGCAGGTTCCTCACCTAGAATAGGTTCATGGCAAAGATCGGATTGATTGGATACGGCTATTGGGGCCGAAATCTCGCGCGAAACTTCCAATCCAATCCAGCCGCCGTTCTGGCCCGCATCTGTGATGCCGATCCGGCATGCCTTGTCCGGGCGGAAGCCCTTCAGCCGGGCGTGAGGACAACCACCAGAGCGGAGGACCTGATCGAGGACGCCAGCCTGGACGCCATCGTTCTGGCAACTCCTCCGGCTACTCATTTCCCCCTCGGCATGGCCGCGCTCCGGGCGGGCAAACACCTGTGGGTCGAGAAGCCAATCGCCTGCACGTCGGAGGAGGCCGGGCTGTTGGTGGAAGAAGCCCGCCGCCGTAAGCTGGTGCTGATGGTGGATCACACGTTCGTTTACGCGCCGGTGGTGCGGAAGATCGGCGAATTGATCCGCAGCGGTAATCTCGGGTCGCTCTATTATTACGACTCAGTGCGCACCAACCTCGGGCGATTTCAAAGCGATGTCGGCGTGCTTTGGGATCTGGCGTATCACGATCTCGCCATCCTCGATTACCTCATCGACGAGCAGCCTTCCGCGGTCTCCGCTCATGGTGCCGCCCATTGGGGAACACACGACGAAGTCTCCTATCTGTCGCTCACCTATCCTTCAGGTTTTCATGCCCACGTGCATGTGAGCTGGCTCACGCCGGTAAAGATCCGCCGCGTGATGCTGACCGGGTCGAAGCGGATGCTGCTCTGGGACGACCTGGAAAACACCAGGAAATTAGAGATATACGATCACACCATCGAACCGGAGAGCGGTGCCGGACAGCTCCGCATCAACTACCGTTCCGGGGAAATCCACAGTCCGTGGCTCGATGTCAGTGAGCCGCTCCAGAATGCAGTAAGCCATTTTCTCGAATGCATCGAAACAGGCGCTCAACCGCTTACCGGCGGTGAAGCCGGATTGCGAGTGACCAGAATATTGGAGCGCGCACAGCCGGTGGGGAACAGCCAATGAGGAAATCCCCAATCGCCTGGGTGCCAGCCGCAATGGCTGCGATCCTTCTATTGTGGCTGGCAATTCGACTGGCGCAGCCCATTGCCGATACGGACGTATTCTGGCACATGGTGTATGCCAAGCAGATGATCGCACGCCACACCCTGCGAACCGACCATACGTTGTATTCCTGGATGCCGTCATCGAACGAAATGATGTACTGCGCCTGGCTTAGCGAAATGCTGTTGCTGGGCCTGTGGAACTGGTCGGGGATTGCCGGCCTTGCCGTCTTGCGTTATAGCGCGGTGCTGCTGACGGTTGTTCTTCCCGCTTGGTTTGCCTGGCGCGCAGGCATACTCCGCCTCCCCTTCACCTGGCTGCTGATCCTGTTCGCCACCATATTAGGCCTTGGAGCGACGCAACCCAAACCAGAGCTGTTTTCGCTGCTGATGTGGCATGTCCTGTTGTTCTGTTACTTTCGTTTCCGGTTAGCCATCCGCCAGAATACAGATACCACTCGCTGGCTTTACGCCATGCCTGCGCTAATGCTGCTGTGGGTCAATCTGCACGGGGGGTTCATTCTGGCCGGTCCTTTTCTGGCCGTTACCTTGGTGGCCGAATGGATCCCGGCCTGGGCGTTCCCGGAATGGCTGCGTCCGGCATACAGGTTGCCACAGGTATTACTCCGGAAAATGACGCTGGCATGGGCCGCCGCTCTGCTCGCCATCGCGGTAACACCCTATGGCCCGCAGTACCCGCTGCAACTCTTTGCGGATCTGGTATTGCATCGCACTCCCCGGCCCGACGGGATTTGGAATTCGGCCATGCAATCCTCATTCTCCGTGGCGGGGTTCAATTTGCACCTGCCAGAGTTCCTGGCCTTCATGGCGCTGGTCTGGATCGTGCTATTGACCCTAAGCGTGCGGCGAGGTCCCGTAGATTGGCTGATCCCTGCGCTGAATCTGATTTACGTTCCACTGTACATCGCATATTTGCGGTCCACCTTTCTCCTTCCTGTCCTGTTCGCTTTTAGCGTCATCTGGTGGATCAGCGCGCAGCCCCTCGAAATATGGTCATTTCCGCGGGCTCGACTTCTGCGCATTGCTCCTTTGGCTCTGTTTCTATTCTGGATAGGCCGCTCCACCTACGAGTTGCGTGCCAATCCGGAGGGCTACACCTGGATCGGTTTTGGCTTCGGCTACATGCAGCCAGTGGCGGAGGCGGAATTCGTCGCAAATCTAAATCTGGGTCCACGCCTCTACAACATGTATAACTCTGGTGGCTATCTGATTTGGCGGTTGTATCCGCAGTACCAGGTGATGTGCGACCCGCGCTCGTTTCCTTACCTGAGCTGGTTTCATGAACTCTATAACTTCACTCGCCAGGCTTCCAAAGAAGAGTTCCAGCAGTTCCTTGCGCGCCATCCAGCCAACGTGGCGCTAATCGATCTCAGTGAGCCGCTTGTCTGGCGCAACTTCCTGCAGGCCCCCGGGTGGTATCCCGCTTATTATGGACCCACTGCCGCAGTGTTTGTGAAGGATAACAGGCCAGCCAAAGTCGGTGTTGCGGCCGGGGTCATGAACCTGCACGACGCACTAGTGGGCTTTCATGTGTTCGAATATGCCGTAGCGGTTGCCGATTTTCGCACCGCCTGGGCGGCTCTCGACCAGTTGAATAGAGATCTGCGGATCAGTTGCAACCCCAAGCGGCTGGCTGCAGCATTGCTCTATCGCGAGGCCCATGCGGCAGTGCGGAGAGGGGACTATGCCCGCGCCGAGCAGTCGTTCTTATCCGCGCTGGAGGGCAAGACCATCAGTGACCGCGATGCCCTGATGCTTACTCTGCTGCGCGCCTTGCGCGAGGCGGCAGCGAATCCCACTGCCAATGTCGACCAGATCGCACCCGCGCTGCGAAAACTAGCGGCTCCGCAATGAGCCCATCTGCTATCATCGCTAGTTACGATGGTAGAAAACCACTCGTCCAAGCCTTCTGGCTGGCAGTTGTATGGCGGAAAAATCGTCCTGGTCACCGGCGGGGCCGGCTTCATAGGTTCTGAGTTGGTGCGGCAATTGGAAGCTGCCGGCTCCAAAGTGAGAGTCCTCGACAATTTCGCGACCGGCACGCGTACCAACCTCGCTTCAACCGCCGCCGAACTCGTTGAAGGCGACGTGCGGGACAATGCCACTCTCCAGCGAGTATTTGAGGGCGTCGAGTGCGTGTTCCACTTGGCCTGCGTTGGCGTTCGCAGGTCGATTCATGCACCCCGGGAAGCACACGAAGTGAATGCGTTGGGAACGCTAAACGTACTGCAAGCCGCTCTTGCCTCCGGTGTCACCCGATTCGTTCATGTATCGAGTTCCGAGGTATATGGCCCCGCGCTCAGGCCGTTGATCGCGGAAGATCACCCGTGCCTTCCCACCACTCCGTACGGCGCATCCAAGTTGGCCGGCGAGGCATATGCGCGGGCCTGGAACATAACTTACGGGTTGCCGGTCACCGTCGTGCGCCCCTTCAATGCTTTCGGTCCGCGCTGTCATCATGAAGGCGACAGCGGCGAAGTGATCCCGAAGTTTCTATTGCGCGCAATGGCGGGAATGCCGGCCGTCATTTTCGGGGATGGGCAGCAGACCCGTGATTTTACCGATGTGGCCGACATTGCCCGCGGCATCCTGCAAGCGGCAGAGTGTCCGCATGCGCTGGGCGGCACGATCAACTTGGGCAGCGGCAGGGAGACATCGATTCTGGATCTGGCAAGACTGGCCGGGGTTCCGCAAGTGATATACTGCGATCCCAGGCTTGGCGACCTGCGGCGGCTGCTGTGCGATTCGTCGCACGCGCAGCGCTTGTTCGGCTTCCGGCCGGAAATCACGATGGAGCAGGGCCTGGACCGCCTCCGCCAGTGGTACAGGCAAGAGGGGATTCCACCGGAAGTGCTGCTCAGGCAAGAGGTGATTTACAATTGGAGACCGAATGCAAGTACCGCTGAGCCGTCCCTGGCTAGATGAACGCGAGGCCGAGGCTACCCGGCGAGTCCTCGCTTCCGGCTGGATCACCCAAGGGCCGGAAGTAGCAGCATTTGAGCGGGAATTCGCGGAAGCCGTAGGCGCACCCTACGCCAGCGCCTGTTCAAGCGGGACCACCGCGCTTCACCTGGCACTTCTGGCAGCAGGGGTTGGTCCCGGCGACGAGGTGGTTACTGTCAGCTACTCGTTCATTGCCACTGCGGATGCCATCGTGCATTGCGGCGCGACGCCGGTTTTCGTCGACATCGATCCAGTCACATTTAATATCGACTCCGGCCGCATCGAAGAAGTGATTTCGGCACGAACCCGTGCTATTCTTTGTGTTCACCAGATGGGCATGCCGTGCGATCTTGCGAGCATCTTGCCGATTGCCCGTGCCCATGGTATCCCGCTCATCGAGGACGCAGCCTGTGCGGCCGGCAGTGAAATTCTGTGGGAGGGCCGGTGGCAGCGAATCGGGGGTCCCGTGGCGGACGCCGCCTGTTTTTCATTTCATCCGCGCAAGGTTCTAACCACCGGTGACGGCGGCATGATCACTACGCCGCACCCGGAATGGGACCGCAAGTTCCGCCAACTTCGCCACCACGGAATGAACGTTCCCGCGCACGCCCGCCACAAATCGCCGCAAGTCATCTTTGAAAGTTACGACGTAGCTGGCTTCAATTATCGACTGACGGACTTGCAGGCGGCCGTGGGGCGTGAGCAGGTGCGCAAGTTAGATCAAATCGTAGAACGGCGGAGGCATCTCGCCGCCCGATATACCGGATTGTTTACTGGACTTGCGTCAACGCCTTATGAGCCGGAATACGCGCGCAGCAATTGGCAGAGCTATTGCATCCGGCTGGACGGCCGGAAACCTCAGCGCGAGGTGATGCAGGCACTGCTCGACCGCGGAATCGCAACCCGGCGCGGCGTCATGTGCGCTCACCTGGAACCGGCTTATCCGCCTGGAAGCTGGCGCTCCGCCGATTTGCGGCAAAGCGAGTGGGCAAGGGACAACACTGTCATCCTGCCGTTGTTTCCTGCAATGACAGAAGCCGAACAGGATTTCGTCGTCTCGGCTCTACGAGAAGTTCTGTCATGATCTCAATCGTCACGCCGGCGTTTCGCGAAGCGGAGAACCTTCCGCAAATGTACGAACGCCTTGTCGCTGCGCTGGCCGGTCACGATTGGGAATGGATTGTCGTTGACGATCATTCGCCCGACGGCACCTTCGCCGTGATTACTAACATCGCGAACTCCGACCAGCGTGTCCGTGGCATTCGCCTGTCTCGCAACTTCGGAGCTCATCCAGCGGTTTTTTGCGGCATCGAACAGGCCAAAGGCAAAGCCATCGCCGTTTTGGCTGCTGACCTCGAGGATCCGCCTGAGATGATTCCAGCCTTGATCGAGCAGTGGAGACTTGGCTGGCAGGTCGTTTGGGGCGTACGTTCCAACATGCGGGGAGACTCGCTACTGGCGCGTGCGTTCTCGCGCGCTTATCATCAATTGATGCGCCGGCTCGCCGGAATCGAACTGCCAGAGACAGGCGCCGATGTGTTCTTTATCGATCGCGCAGTAGCCGATGCCTTGCTCGGGTTCGGCGAACGCCACAATGATCTGTTCGTCCTGCTGGCATGGATGGGCTTCCGCCAGACTTCGGTGCAATACGAAAAGGCGGCCCGCATCCACGGACAATCCGGTTGGACCTTGGCCCGCAAGATTGACCTGCTGGTCGATTCGGTCAGTTCCTTCAGTTACAAACCAATTCGCTACATGTCTGTTGCCGGCGGTCTGACGGCAATGGCTGGTTTCTTGTGGGCGTGTATGGTCACCCTGAATGCCTTAATGGGTACTCCGCCCCCCGGTTTCAGCGCGTTGATGGTAGCCGTGCTGCTTCTGGGTGGAATGCAGATGCTGATGATGGGTGTGCTTGGCGAATACCTATGGCGGACCCTGAATGAAGCCCGCCAAAGGCCGAGATACATTATTGAGGATTCGACCCGTGAGCGGAATCCGTGATGCGCTCTGGCAGGCGTCCCAGCACCTGCTTGCGCCGGGTGGCGAGTCGGTTATTCGGAAACTGGTGTTGGACTGGGTTGCCGGACATCCCGGTTCCGGCCGCCGGCTGGATGTCGGTTGCGGACCGAAGTCCATGTTAGCGAAGGCCGGTCTGGATCCGATCGGTGTCGACCTGCATCCCGGATGGGGGACCGCCGCTGCCTCTGCCGTCCACTTACCATTTGCGTCCGCCTCATTCCACAGCGTCTGGAGCTTTGGCCTGTTTCACCATCTTTCGGACTTGGATATGGAGGCCGCGCTCCGGGAAATGGTGCGCGTTGCCGAACCACGCGGGTACATCATCGTTTTCGACGCGGTGCTGCCGGAGGAGATCCGCCCACTTGCCCGGCTGGTACGATGGCTCGATCGCGGATCGTATCTACGCCGCCAGCAGCAGTTCGAAAGGTTATTGGCGCCGCACGGCGACTGGAGCGTGCAGCGGATCACCTACTCGCTGACGGGGCTGGAATTACTGCTCGCCTGGACCCTGGTCAGCAACAACCAGGCGCTTCCTCATTGACCCTGGAACCACCTCTTCCGAGGCCTCGACGCATGCCTGTGCCATCTCCACAAGGGATTGAAAACGATGAAACCGGTATCCGCGCGCTAAGATCCGCTCCAGCAATTCGCGCATCACATCCAAGTTTCCACGCCCACCCCATTGCAGGCCTTCTGGACTCGGCTGCGCCGAAAAGATCCGGGGTTTCCAAGCCTCGTGACACGCGCGCGACGGAGTGTTGCAGCCCACAAAGGTTGGATGGAAATTCAATACTTTCAGACCAGGAGTGAAGAGTGTTGGCAGAATAGTGTCCAGGTTCAGATCCGGCTCCTCAATGTCAAAAAATAGATCATCCTCGAAATACACAGGAAGCCGCACAATTCCGGTCCAATGAACCAAAGGAAGTAGATGACCTTGAAACAAACTGCAGGGTTGCGAATCGGCCACGATCCCCGCGGACCGCAATGCTCTCCAGGAAATGGAATCCTCGGCAAAGCAATGGCTGCGCACCGTGGATGCGCCTGGGAAATGGAGCTTGCAGTAGCTCAAGATCTCGGCTACCGTACGCCCCTGGGTGGAACCTGGGAGAAAGTTCGGATGCCATCCATTCTCAGCGTCTCCCGATTTCACTGCACGATCTAAGCTCGCCGATGGATTAGTCCGGAAAATGTGCAACGGGATGCCGGAGCGCTTTAGTTCCCTAAGAAGGGTCTCAACCGCCCATTCCGGAGCCCAGTCCTGATCCGCGGTAAAAGCAAAGACAGGGCCCTCCAAAAACGGCATCCAAATGTTGGAGTGCGCAGTCATCGCCGTTGTACACGTCCGTTGCGGAATACGTACTCTTTCCCGCAAATATCGCACGCCGCCTGGTCCGCTTCGAAGGAAAGCTTGTTGCGGCACTCACAAACGCGCGCCCATGGCTTTGCCGGAGATCCATAAGCCAGGGAATAGGCCTCAATATCGCGAGTAACCACCGCGCCCGTGCCGATATAGCTATGTGCCCCAACACGGATGTTCTGATTCACTTGCGCGCTCGGGCCAACCCATACTCCGTCTTCCAGGGTGGCTGAACCATGGATGCCGGCGCCGGCGATGATGGAACAGAAACGGCCGGCCCTGGCGCAGTGCCCAAAGTGCACGAGGTTGTCTAGAAATGTGTGACTGCCAACTTCGGTAAAGTCTCCAACCACTCCTTTGTCGATGCAGGTGCAGGAACCCACACGGGCACCCTCTGCCAGCCACACTCCGCCCACGCGCGGCACAATGTGCCGGCCATCCCCGGACGTCGCTTCGAAACCGTCGCCGCCAATCACCGCGTTTGGCTTAACGGAGACGCCCGGGCCAATGTAGGTGTTCGGGTAAAGCACGGCCCCGGCCTCGATCTCCGCATGATCGGACACAAAAACATCCTGGAAGATCACTGCAGAGGTGGCTACCTTAGCCGTTGAGCTGATGTGTGTTTCCAGCCGCTCGAAGAGGCCGAGAGCGTGCGCCGCCTCAAGTACGGAATAGTAGGAATTTCGCGGCAGGTCATTGGTCAGCAGTACGCCATTTTCAGGCGGGACAAAGGGCAACAATTCTGGAGTTGTGACAACGGTCAATCCACGGAAGCCCGCCAGCGCAGCGGCGAATCGGCGGGCTGTAAGGTAGGTTATAGGCCGGCGGCCTTCCCTATCCGTTGCATCCAGACCAGACAAAGGCCGGAAGCAATCAAATGCAATGTCGGGGCCGGTGTGGCCAAGCCCAAGACGCGAAGAGTAGAAAGACGCACGTTCCGGATGAAGGCGAAATCTTCCAGGCGAACCGCTGCTCTCTCTGGAAATCAACTCGGAAGGTGTCACCGCGCGCTGGCTCATTCGGAATGCTCATTATACAGTGGCCAGGCCCGCTACAGCGTGATCTATAATTGGTGCTGAGATGGAATACGCACCTACCCATGCGCGCCTGGATTCGTCATGCCCATAGCGGCCAACGTGATCCTAGGCTCCGGAGTTACCATCCAGCATCCGGAACTCGTCAACCTCTACGGCTGCAGTGTAGGCGAAGGGACATCCATCGGTCCATTTGTGGAGATCCAGCAGGGCGTTCAAGTCGGCAAACGCTGCAAGATCCAATCGCATAGCTTTCTGTGTGAGGGCGTGGAAATCGAAGACGAGGTATTCATCGGCCATGGCGTGATGTTTGTGAATGACCGCTATCCCAAAGTTGCGGGTGAGTGGAAGCTGGAACGCGTGCTTGTCCGCCATAATGCGTCCATTGGCAGCGGGGCAGTCATTCTATGCGGGGTTACTATCGGCGAAGGCGCGCAGATAGGCGCTGGCGCAGTAGTAACTCGCGATGTTTCTCAGGGCCAGAGGGTCGCGGGCGTTCCGGCGCGCTTGCTGCGGTAAAAGAGACGGGGTTTGTCTCAGTGTGGCCACTCTCTCAATTGTCAGGTGAATAACTATCAGGTGGAACTGAAGGCCCGCATGCAGGGCGGTGCGTAACTGTTCGATCAGACGTATAACGTCCCTTATACCGATCCCTCGATCGCAACTGCCATCACACAAGCCAAGCGCGTCTTGGCTTGTGCTGGAGCGGCTTCATTTACCGGCCCGTCACAGTTGAGCAGCATTCAAACGATGGTAAGTAGCGTTACGAACACAGTGCAGACCGGCTCCCAGGTGACTGGAACACTGACGTCTACATTTAGTTATATTGGCCCCCCAAACCATCTTCGTTGGCGATCATGGAATCTGTCAAAGCTACATTCCTTCGCCGAACAACGCTACTCCGCCCCAATTGACCGGCTGCTCGCTTCCCGGATCGTCTTTTGCCATTGCCCCTGGCGCTTTGGATATCGTCACTTTGATTGTTGTTCAGCAGACCATCAACCAGACCGCCACAACCACCAACACCAATCTGACAACGCAAGTGTACGAACTGGTTGGCATCCCGGCAACATCGCCTCCGCCAACGCCTCTTCCGCCCTCTCTGCTGATGGTTTTCATCGGGCTTGGGTGCATTGCCGTTTACATTATCCGCCACCGGCTGTTGCTGGCGATTCGCGGGGGGTGAAATTCAGCGAGACGGCTTTCTTGCTCGATCTGTGTAGACAAACCAATCAGCACTGCAAACTTGCCAAGCTGAACGCCGCCGGATCGAACCCGGACAATCTGGAGGCCGGTTTTCATTCCCAACCCACTGTCAGCAGGTGGTGAATGTTTAATTGGCAGAGGGCCTTTGGATGTGATCGATGATGGGGCGCTCGACCTTTTCGCTGAGTAGTTGGGCGATGAGTGCGGCGGTTACTTTCTGAGCCCATAGACTTCCCGCGCGGCCTCGCGTTTGCGCGGCTTCCGCCGTGGAAGGATTGAGCTTGGGGCCAGTCTTGGCGAGGACGGCAGCGGTCCAGCAGCCACGGCGCGCGCCGGTGGACTGGGCGGGCGGAGTCGTCCTGATTTGAGTGCATCGCGGCATGGGCGGCGGGTGCGACGTCTGGACAGGGTTCTCCCGTGGGTAGGAACCCAAGAATGCGAAATGAACCCGGGAACCCAAGAACCGGACTTTATCCACAGGGTAGCTGATTGGTGGCGAATGGGTTGTTCGCGCTTGGGTTGGTCTTGGGTAGGCCAAGGATTTTTTGCTGTTTGCGGACGGTGAAAAATGCGTGCTCATAAGAGCCTCCTTATATCGTTTTTAGCAGAGTGGGCTGGAGAGATTGCTGGGAGATTTCAGTAAATTGTGGCAAATAAACAAGAAATAAAGATATTTATATTGTGATTATTTGCCGGCCCATCTTTGATTTAGCAGGCGGGGGTTTTTCAGTGGAAATTCTGTTGTGTTGGGGCGAAGGCGGAGTACCGTCACTTCATTGGCAAGTAGACGATGGACTCCGGATTCATCGCACATGGCGGCGAGCATCGGAGTTAGTCTATCCGGCCAGGCGGAAAGAGCATCTCCAACAATTGAGGAAAACTGGGCGGCATACTCCCAGCCCTTGTAGCCTGAATCAGCTTCCCAGCTCGCTCTTCGTATTCGAGTTGAGCCGTCTTGGCTTCGAAAGTTGCCTTCACCGCCCTGGCACGGAGGTAGGATTGAGTGGGATCGTTAGATGCTTCGCCGGGCGACAGAATCGACGGCAGCCGCGGCTCGACTTTCTTTTGTACTTGCTTGTTTGCGGGGGCGTGAAGGGTATTCCCGGGACGGCCTGGCGCCTCCGGGGAGACCGAGAACCTGGTCGTACGAATGGCCGAGGAGAATCGCGATTGGGGCTATCGGCGCATCCAGGGAGCACGGTCATATTTGGGACACGCAATTGCGCACAGCACGATTGCGTAGATTCTCGAGCGGTGTCGCAGCAACGTAGAAATGTCCGACGGGCAAAGCAGCAAGTACACGCCATGCCCTCATCTGGCATTGTCTTGCATCGCGTCCAGCCGCCAAGGCTACCCTTCGTCGCGAAAGCCGGCGGCCTTGACGGCTCCAGAACGCGATGCCAGCAAAACAGTCCTCATATAAGGGAATGGAGCGTGTGTTCAGGCTACTCGCCCTGTGCCAGGACATTTCTACTTTGCCTTGACAAAATTCTGAAAAGCTCTTGCATTAGTCGCCGTTCCTGATGTAGACTGGCATTCGCTTGATATCGCCGCATGCTCGCTACTTCGCGGCTGGAGTTGAGTGCAGGCTGCAACCGGCAGCTCGCAAGCCGGGTGCTTTGTAAGTGGCGAAGCGTGTTTTTATTGGCCGATACGGCGATTCGAAGATCTAAGATCTCGCATTGCTAATAAGTTTGTCTTTATAAGATTGAAGGTTGCCGATCGCATTCATCGGCCCTATATCTAATGGTTTATGCAGCGGCGCTTGGAGGAGCGCATTCGCATCTCGCCGGTCAGTCCAATATGCCAACCACACCAGTCACCGTCCCATTCTACTGGCCTGCCAACAGGGCTGCCCGCCAGGCATGTATCCGGCATCTTGAGTCGAATCCGGCGACGGAGCTCGAACATGAGATTCGCAACGTTTGCCTGGTAGCGATCTCGTCGGTTGGCCGCGCTAAATGGGCCCAAGAAACAAGGAAACTGCGCAGTGCGCGCGCCGGCGCCCTTGATTTCAACGATGGAGTCAACTGCTGGAGCTGGGTCGTCAAGTGGGCCATTGTGGCCGGTGCGCTGTCTCCTTCAAAAGCAGAAAGGTTCTTGATTCGTACCGGAATTGGAAGCGACAATGCGACTGCTGTCGATAGTATTCAGAGCGGCATGAAGCGGGTGATTTACGACGAAGTCGCACGCACCAGTTGGGCGGCGACCTCAACAGTCCCAGTGGGAGCAATGGTCTACCACGGACGCCGGGAATCCGCAAGCGAAAACCCGATAGCCCACGTCACGCTGCATGTCGGAGAAAACCAGATTGTCGGCACCTGGGGAGCCGCTTATCTGGCCTCACCGGATGTGCGGCGGGAGTTCGAACTCCTGCTCGCTCCCAACCGCGGCGGTGCTTGGATTGCCGACACCTTAATCACCGATATCAAAGCGTTTGGAACGAACGAGTCGGGCACGACGCTTGAGTTTTCCAACGCTCCGTTTTGGACGTTGTTGAATCTGCCATGATCCGGTTTTCAATCTGAGAGAGAGTAAGCGGATTTTCTAGGTTTAGGTTACGATGACAACCACTTCCGAAATTACAGCCCGCCTTGCCGAGGCCCTACCGAATATCGATCTGGCCAACGCCGGAGTTCACGTCACGGCAACGGCGGTGGAGGTGGACCTGTTTGCGCTGGCCGCCAAACTGGGCCTTGGCGACGCTGAATCCCTTCTACCGCCGCAGTTAGTAACCGGGCTTACCCTCAAACTTACCGACTTCTCCATTGCCGCGCCGCGTAAGTTCAACCTGACGGTAGAAACCGATCTTTCCGCCGCCTCGGGCGCAAAGCTTGCCGGCGCACTGGAACTCGGCGTAATGAGTTGCAAAATCGCGCTCGACCCCGACGCCAATACCGATAAGGTTGCGGTGCAGTTGACCGCACACGCAACCGTCTTTGGAACGGCAATGACAATTGCCGCTGCGTCCTCGGGTGGTCCCCTTCTGATCGTGACTGCCGATGCGGATCCCAGCCAGTTCACCCTCAGCCGGATTTTGCAGGTTGTGAACCTGCCCGGCGCCGGATTCGAAGCCCTCCATCTTTCCAAACTGGGATTGTCGATTTCGATTCCACTGGCCTTCATCCGCTTCTCGGCCGAAGTGGATCAGCCCTGGAGCGTTGCGCTGGGGAGCACGTCGCGTCACTTTGCACTGGATCAGGTTGCGCTGCAAGGACTCTACTTCGCTGGGCCCGATGGAGGAATAGCCGGCGCCGTCCAGGCCAAGGGGAGTCTTGGCTCTCTTGCCTTTGCCATCACCGCGGAGTACCTTCCAGGCGACGACGGCTGGGCGTTCACTGGAACCGCCAAGGATCTCCAGCCCGGCGATGTGCTGGAACAGTTCGGATTTCCGGCCAATGAGTTTCCCTTGGATGGCTTCACCGCCAAGAGCGTGGAACTCTCCTACAACACCGCATCGAAGGACTT
>CAIRSA010000079.1 GCA_903881085.1 uncultured Acidobacteriia bacterium | reverse complement strand
ATGAGTCGGGACGCGGCAGAGTGAGACTCTGCGCCACGTCGATGGCTGCAAAGTTATTGTTGTGCAGTGCTTTAGTGATGGGTGGCGAAGTGGGCGAACATGGCCGCCGGGTCATCTTCCTGCGCTTCCAACTGGCCCATTCGATCCTGGCACTTTACGCAGTATTTCGCGTAGGGGATGACTTCCAGGCGGCGCGGATGGATGGGTTCATCGCAACCCTGGCAGATACCGTATTCGCCTTCACTGAGGCGGGCAAGGGCGGCGTCTACCAGACGGAGCTTGCTGTATTCGAGCGAATTCAATCGCAGCTGAAGGAATTCGTCGTGTGAAATCTGCGCCTGGTCTTCTTCGTTCACGCGGCCGAAAGAGGCGATGGTGTCGAATTTGATGCCGAGATTTGCCATTACTTCGGATTTCATCTCAAGCAGAGCGGCCTTGTAATCGGAGGCGGCTGTGACGAGTTGCGTGGATTTTCTCATTTTCTCCACTCCTTCCACTAATGTTGGAGCGCGGAGGGAAAAATCTCTTATTTATTTTTTGGGGGGATGTGGCGAAAATGGATAGTTTGTGGCGCAGGAGCTTTTGCCTGCCGCGTCCCGACTAATCGGGACGCGTTTTTGCATTGAGAAGCCACGTCAGTGAGGACGAGGTGACGTTAAAGTTAGCCAGGGCAGGCAAATTGCCCGCCCCACCCTTGGAAAAACCGCAGTGTCGAGTTTAGCGTCGACGATTCACCTGCCAGGTTCGGCTATTTTGCGGCTGGTTTAGGAGCGGCCGGGGTTGCCGGCTTGGGGGCGGCGGGTTTAGGGGCGGCTGGCTTGGCCGGCGTGACTGCCTTCTTTACCGCAGGCGGGGCCGAGGGCTCGCGCTTCACGATGACGCTGGTCATGCGGATGGGCACATTCGGCTTATCCTGGCCGCCTTGTCCGCGTGGGACGCGGGCGATCTTTTCCACGAGATCCTGGCCTTCCACTACCTGGCCGAAGATCGTGTGGCGGCCGGTGAGGTGCGGCGTGGGGGCATCCGTAATAAAGAACTGACAGCTGCCGGTGCCGGGGCCAGCGTTGGCCATGGCGAGGCGTCCTGGAACGTCGAACTTCAAAGTGGGGTGGAACTCGTCGGGAATCGCTGCCGTGCCGCCCGTACCGGTGCCGAGCGGATCGCCGCCCTGGATCATGAAGCCGGGGATGACGCGGTGGAAGGTGAGGCCGTTGTAGAGAGGCTTGTTCACCATCTGGCCGGTCCTGGGATCTTTCCAGGCCTTGCGGCCCATGGCGAGGTCGGCGAAGTTCTTTACCGTGATAGGCGATTCGGTTTCGTACATCTTGATAACGATTTTGCCCATCGGCACGGTGCCCTGGGAGACCGAGATGGTGGTGTACAAGCCGGGTTCACGCGCCGGTTTGGGCGGAGCCGGAGCCGGCGCGGCAGGTTTGGCGGCGGCGGGCTTAGGGGCGGCTGTGGGTGCCTGGGCGGCAAGCAAAATCGGGAACAGGAGTGCGGAAAACAATCGAATACTCATCAGACCCAATTATACTGAGCTGTTTATACTGGAATCAACATGCTGAAATCCACGCTGTCACTGCTGCTGCTAGTTTCCGGTTGCCTTTACGGGCAAAAGAAGACGATAACGATTCTTGCGACAACGGATCTGCACGGCAACATTCTGCCGTATGACTACTACACCGCCAAGGCGGCGTCGCGCGGACTGGCGAAGATTGCCACGTTGGTGCGCAAGGCGCGCGCCGACAATCCGGACACGCTGCTGATCGATTGCGGAGATACAATTCAAGGCTCGACGCTGGAAGGCGTTTATCAGCATGGTCCGCGCACACTGCCTGACCCGATGATGTTGGCGATGAACGCGTTGCACTATGACGCGATGGTAGTGGGCAATCACGAATTCAACTTCGGGCTGCAGAATCTCGCCTCAGCCCGCAAGGCGGCGAAGTTTCCTTGGCTTTCGGCCAACACCGAGCCGGGCTATGCGCCCTACATCATAAAGGAGTTGGCGGGCGAAAAGGTGGCCATTATTGGAATCACGACTCCTGCGGTGCCGGCCTGGGAGAAGCCGGAAAACTATGCCGGACTGACCTTCCGGCCGGGCGTGGAGGCGGCGCGGGCAGCGGTGGAGGAGGTGCGGCGGAAGTACAATCCACGGCTGGTTGTGATCGCCGCCCATGCGGGTTTTGAATCGGTGGGACAGGTTCCCGGAGAAAACATGGTGGGTGAGATCGCGCGCACGGTGCCGGGGATCGACGCTATTGTGTTCGGCCATTCGCATCGTGAACTCGCGGAGCAGAAGATTGGCAATGTTGTGTTGGTGCAGCCGCGGAACTGGGGCATGTCGCTGGCGAAGATCGATTTCGAATTCGATGGGGAAAAACTGCTGGGCAAACACAGCACCGTGCTCAAAGTGACTGACGCTACCGCGGTGGATGAGGAGATAGCCGCGCTGGCCAAGCCGTATCATGCGGCGGCCGAGGCCTACTTAAGCGCTCCGGTGGCGGAAGCTGACGTCGACATGGACGGACGCGCTTCGAGGGTGATGGATACCGCGCTGATTGACCTGATTCAGCAAGTACAATTGCATTACGCCAAGGCGGATGTGTCGTTTGCCTCCTCGTTCAACATCGGCCTTCACATCCGAAAGGGGCCCGTGACGGTGCGCGAACTGGCGGCGCTCTATTTGTATGACAACGAGTTGTTTGCCATTGAGGGCACAGGCAAGATGGTGAAGGATGCGCTGGAGAATTCGGCGCGCTTCTTTGGCGATTCCAGCGTGATGGGTTTTAATTACGATATGGCGCAAGGTGTGCAGTATGAGATCGATGTAACTCGGCCGGCGGGTGACCGCATCGTAAACCTGCGTTATCAGGGAAAGCCATTGACGCCGGAGCGGAAGTTGCGGATCGCACTGAATAATTATCGCGCCGGAGGCAGTGCCGGTTATGATATGTTTCGCGATGCCAAGGTACTGTGGCGTAGCGGCGAGGAGATCCGCGAAATGATGATTCGATACTACAGCGAAACGAAACATCTGCCGGCCGAGGCTGACAACAATTGGCGGCTGGTTCCGCAGGCAGCCGCGGCGGAGTATCTGAAGAAGGCCGTTGCCGCCCCGGCCGTGCTTTCCCAATAAGTCCAAGTGATAGTAAGTGGCAAGATTTTGCCACTTACTCGACAATCGCACATTCTGGTAAGTTTCGGCTAAATGGAGGGGGGTATTCTGTCGAATAGTAACCAGGGGGCCGAATTGTGTTTGTCTGCCTTCAGAGGCTCTGTTACTTAGCTTTATTGGCAATGCTTCCCGCGCTATGGCCTGCGGCCAACCCATTGCCGGCGCACTTCTACCATAACGGGCAAGAGGCATTTGTAGTCCGCACGGCAAAGATGCACGTCTTCTTCTCCGCGACATCGGTGGAGTACCGGCACGCAGGTGCGCGCCTGCGAGTGAACTTTGAAAATTCCAATCCTGATGTAACGGTTGAGGGGGAAGGTCTTCAGCCGGGCGTGGTGAATCTGCTGATCGGGGAAGAGCCGGAAAAATGGCGGAAGGGGATTCCTGTCTATTCGGGAATCATCTACAGGAATCTTTACCCGGGAATCGATCTGCGATACTACACCCAGAATGGTGAGCTGAAAGCAGAGTATGTGGTGAGGCCGGGGGCGGACTCGCGCAAGATTCGTTTGCACTATGGTGGGGCGCGAGCCGAAGTGGAACCTGGCGGGGATCTGGTGGTGAGGTCCAGTGAGGGGGAATTGAGAGAGTCGGGGCTGCGCACATTTGGCCGCAACCGGCGTTTTTTGCGCAGCCGTTTTCTTGCGATGGGGGAAAGCGTGACTGGCTTTGAGGTTCAGGGCGCTTCGAGCGATGAGCCGATTGTGATCGATCCGGTGATTGTCTTCTCGTCTTACATCGGCGGCAGCGGCTTCGATGGCTTGACTTCCGTGGCGACCGATAGCGCGGGCAACATGTACGCGGCCGGCTGGACCGCATCGCCGGACTTTCCCGTGCGTAGTCCCTTGCAAGGGTTGTTCGCCGGGACCGTGGATGCGGTCGTCGTGAAAGTCGATGCTTCCAACAATCTGGTTTACGAGACTTATCTTGGCGGCTCCGACGATGACCGGGCGTTTGGGTTGGCGGTAGATATTTCGGGGAATGCGATTGTCACGGGGTGGACGTATTCGAGGAATTTTCCCAGGGTGAGCGCGGCGCAGAGCGCCATCGGCGGGGGGCGGGATGCCTTTGTCGCCAAGTTGAATGCCGCCGGAAACGGCTTGATGTTCAGCACCTTTCTGGGCGGTTCGGACTCCGATAGCGGAAATGCGGCGACGGTCGACAACAGCGGAAATATCTATGTCGTTGGCGATACGTCGAGCACTGGCTTCCCCGTTATGGGAGCCTATCAATGGTCGTTGAGCGGAGGTACGGACGCCTTTGCCGCCAAGTATTCAGCGGCTGGCACAATGATATTCAGCACTTACCTGGGCGGCGCAAAGGATGATCGGGCGACGGGAGTGGCCGTGGATTCATCGAGCGCGGTGTATGTCGTGGGGTCGACTTACTCTACCAATTATCCAGTGTTCAATGCGTTTCAGCCGGCGCTGGGTGGTGGCCAGGACGCATTTTTAACGAAATTGAACTCCGCCGCATCGGGACTTGTGTATTCCACTTATTTGGGCGGTCCCGACCGCAATAACCTGTATGAGAGCGCAACGTCCGTTGCTGTTGACTCTTCGGGCAATGCGATCGTGGCTGGATACACCTGTTCCCCGTCGTTTCCCCTGGCGAATGCTTTGCAACCGGCTTTCGGAGGCGGCAACGCGGACGCGTTCGTCACCAAGTTCAACAGTTCAGGCAGCGGATTACTGTTCAGTACTTTTCTTGGAGGATCGTCGGACGATCAGATCAAAGGAGTGGCTTTAGCTACTGACGGTGGGGTGGTTGTGGCAGGTTATACGGGGTCGAGCGATTTTCCCATTGCCAATGCCGTTCAGGCGTCGAAGAGCACAGGATACGATGCAATTGTGGCAAGGCTGAGCGCAACCGGCGCCACGCTGGATTTCAGCAGCTTTGTAGGAGGAAGTGGTGCCGACGATGCATTTGCCGTGGCGGTGGACCCGTCGGGGAACTATCTATTGGCCGGCCAGACGCAATCGACCGATATTCCGTTGGCTTCGCCTCTGCAAAGTTCGAACGGAGGGTCGTATGGAGGTTTTCTGATGCGTATTCAGACCTCTTCAACCGGGCCTTCGCGAAACGTGACAATCCTGACGCCGGTAAGTACCGGAAGCTATGGCACTGGTTCCAGCACGCTGAACATGAGCGGGACGGCCTTCGATAGTCTTGGCGTCACGCAAGTGAGCTGGACTTGCGACCGTTGCGGCAGCGGTGTTGCAACCGGGACGACAAGCTGGTCAATCAGCGGTATTGAGCTTGCCGCCGGAGTCAACGTGATTACAGTTACTTCGTGGGACGCCTCGAATCTGAAAGCGACGGCCACCCTGACGGTAACATATTCCAATGATACCGTCCCACCAACCATTGCTATCGCACTGCCGGTTACAACGGCCAATTACAACACCACCAGCTCGATCCTTAATGTAAGCGGAACGGCATCGGACAATACCGGCGTTACACAGGTGACCTGGATATGCAGCCCGTGCAGCGGATCGAACGGCGGCACGGCGGCTGGGACTGCAAACTGGTCGGTTACGGGTATGACCCTCTCGCCGGGGGCGAACGTCTTTGTTGCCTTTGCATTTGACGCGGGAGGAAACCAGGGTCTGGCTATATTGTCCATTAACTATACGCCGGATACAACGCCGCCATCGGTTTCGATTACCTCTCCGGTTTCGAGTGGCGCCTATTCGACCTCTTTGAGTAGTCTGAGTATCGGCGGTAGTGCTTCGGACAATGTGGGGGTGACACAGGTCACCTGGGCGTGCGACCGCTGCGGAGGCGGAACCGCTGCAGGAACCGCAAATTGGACGGTGACGGGAATCACTTTACAATCCGGCGTCAACGTGATTACCGTGACAGCCCGTGACGCGGCAGGCAACCCGGCGCAGGCAACCCTGACGATCACCCATACTCCTAATACAACGCCTCCGGTGATTTCCATCCAGTCGCCGGTATCGGGCGGAACCTACTATACGACCAGCTCTGCCGTGAACGTTTCTGGCATTGCGTCGGGCAGTGTGGGGGTGACGCTAGTCACCTGGGCGTGTGACCGCTGCGGAAGCGGCACGGCTGGCGGGACTACTTCCTGGAGTATCGCCGGCATCGCGCTGCAGGGCGGCGCCAACGTGATCACCGTAACAGCAAGCGATGCGGCGGGCAACCAGGCATCGGCATCGCTAACCGTGATCTCCGATGCGGTGACGCCGTCAATTGCAATCAGTTCCCCGGCTTCTGGAACTACATTTCTGACGTCAAGCCCGGGGATAACTCTGAGTGGGACCGCTGCCGACAACATCGGTGTAACTCAGGTCAACTGGTCTTGCGACCGTTGCGGAACTGGCCTTGCCGCTGGCACTACGTCGTGGACGGCCAGCGGAATTGTGTTGGTGTCCGGCGTGAACATCATTACAGTGACAGCGCGGGACGGCGCAGGCAACCAGAGCTCGACGACACTGACAGTCACCTATGATGCCGTTCCGCCGTCGATTGCAATTGCCGCCCCTACATTCAGCGGGACTTACGTTACCAATAGTTCTTCGCTGAATATGAGTGGCACGGCAGCCGATAACACCGGCGTGACGCAAGTGAACTGGTCCTGCGACCGTTGCGGCAGTGGAGTGGCCGCAGGGACTTCGTCGTGGAGTATTAGCGGGATCGCCTTGCAGGCCGGGGCCAATGTCATCACCGTGACGGCGCGGGATGCTGTTGGAAATCAGAGTTCCACCGTCCTAACTGTTACCTTCGACGCTACTCCGCCAACCATTGCGATTGTGTCGCCAACCTCAGGCAGCACCTATTTGACATCCTATGGGACGCTGAATCTAAGTGGAACGGCGTCCGATAACACTGGGGTAACGCAGGTGAGCTGGTCATGTGACCGCTGCGGTAGTGGCGCGGCCAATGGCACATCGGCGTGGAGCCTCGGTGGTGTGGCTTTGCAGCCGGGGGCGAATGTTGTCATGGTCACGGCGCGGGACGCCGCCGGTAATCAGGCCACCGCAAGTCTGACTGTCACCTTTGACGCGGTACCGCCCACGATTGCCATTGTTTCGCCCTCAACGGCAGGGACGTACTTTACATCCAGTGCTGCTGTGAATGTGAGCGGGACGGCGGGTGATAACATCGGCGTTACGCAGGTCAGCTGGTCATGCGACCGGTGCGGCAGTGGCGTGGCCAGTGGCACTACGGCGTGGTCCATTTCTGGAGTTTCTCTACAACCTGGCGTGAACATCTTTACCGTGATGGCAAGAGATGGCGCTGGCAACCAGGCTTCGGCAACCATTACCGTTACCAGTGACAATGTGGCGCCTTCGATT
>CAIRSA010000078.1 GCA_903881085.1 uncultured Acidobacteriia bacterium | reverse complement strand
GTTAGTGTGGTTGGTAACATTGAAAACCTCCCACCGAACCTGCAGCGAGCCCCGCTCGCGAATATGGAACATGCGCGACAACGCAATGTTGGCCGAAGCAAAACCGGGCCCATCCAGAATATTGCGGCCCGAAGTCCCCACCCGGAACGACCCCGTCGGCACGGGCGTGAACGCCGAAACATCGAACCACTTGGTAGCCGTCGGATTTGAGACCGACCCATTCGCCAAACGGTCGGGCCGGTCAGCCTCGCCTCGGTCAATCGAAGAGCTGCCCACCACAGGCGTAAACGGCTGCCCGCTGCTCACGCGGCCGGTCAGAGCCAGCTGCCAGTTGCGCGTCAGCACGCTCTGCTTGAATGGCGACTCAGCGGAGAACGTCATCTTCAGCGAATGCCTGGTGTCCCAATCGGACAGCCCGCGCTCCAAACTCAGATTATGCGAATCCTGCGCGCCGTTATAGCCGCCGTTCGATGATGCGCCGTTCTGCGACGCATCGTCGATCGACTTGCCAAACGTATAGCCCACCCGATAGAACAGGCCGTTGCGGAACCGCCGCTTCAACGTGACCATGCCAGCGTTGTAAGTGGAATTGGAGCCGAAGCGGAAGTAAGTGATGCCGGCAAAGGCAGGCCAGACGCGCGTGGAAAAACCAGCGGTTGAGCCGGCAGGCGGATTCCGCAAGGGCTGATTGGCGTCGTAACTGCGGTCCAGATGCGTCCCCTTGGAACCTTCGTACGAAACTTCAATAGCAGTGGCCGTGAAGATCTCGTGCTCAATGGTGAAGTTCCAGTTCTGCGTGTACGGGCTAGCCGCCTGCGGGTCAATGCCGCCAACCGCGCTCACGCCGGAAAGCGATCCGCCGGAAGCAGGGAAGGCATTCGCCAACGTCAGCGCGAGCGGGTTCTTCGTATCTTTGCTGAAGCTCTGCGTGATGCCGAACGGGAACACGTTGCCCAGACTGTTGCGGATGCGGTTGACCATGGAACTGGCGTAGAAGATGCCATAGCCGGTGCGGACCACGGTCTTCAAACCACCGCGCGGCCGCCACGCCATACCAATGCGTGGCGCGAAATTGTTGTAGTTGGTCTTCATCAGGCTGGTGGGCAAACCGAAGTCGCGCGCAATGCCGATCTGGCCGGTGAGTCCGGCCGATGCGGTCAGAGCAGCCAGGCCGGGCACGAACTTATCGTCAGCCAGAATGTATTTGACCTGTGAGGTGGAGAACGAGCCCCAATGGCCGTACTTCTCCGTGGTCGGCATCGTGAGCTCATACCGCACGCCGATGTTGACAGTAAGGTCAGGCCGAACGCGCCAGTCGTCTTGCGCAAACCCGCCGATGTTCGTATCAAAAAGGTACGTATGCGTGGACCCAGCCCGGCGGCTAGCGCTATCGATGTAGCCCAGCAGCGCGTCGGCAAACGCGGCGTTGGTCCATTTGCCAAGGAAGCTGATGTTGCCGCGCAGGGCATTGTTTACAGACTGAAACATCTGCGTGCGCAATGCCGTGCCGCCGAATTTCAGCAAGTGTTGGCCCTTCACCCAGGTGAGGGTATCGGAATATTGATAGTCGTTTTCGATCAAGGCTTCGGGGTCCTTCGTGGGGTCTCCCATCGAAGCGTAGCCAGTTACCTTTATCACAGGAAAGCCGGTCTCCGAAGGATTCGACGTGATGCCCGGAATCCCCACCTGCCCTGGAATGTTTTGGCCGGAAAACGTCCCGGTGGCAAGCGAATTAAACCGCGAGTAGCCGAAACGGAACTCATTCAGGAACGTGGGCGTGAACACGCGAGTGTAGGAAAGGCCGGTGAACGGCGTGGTCTGAACCGACCGTTCGCCGAAAATTCCGAGCTCAAAACCGGAACTGGAACCACCGGCAAAGGGGTTGGTGGAATCCGTTTTGCGCGGCATGTAGCGGAATGAAAAGCTGTCTTTATCGGACGCTCGATGGTCCACTTTGAATACGAAGCTGTCCCACGGCGAGACCACCGGGCCATTGGCCAGATAGTTGTTGCCTGCCCCGAGGAAAGTTGCGCGTGGGTAGTAGGCGAACAGCTTCTGAGCTACCGGGCTAATACGGCTGCCCGGCAGCACATTGCCAGGAAAACAGCCAGTCTTCACATTGGCCGTGCAGGAACCGCCGGCAAGTGGATCCAGCAGCAGCACGGTGGCGCCCTTGGCGTCCTTGGTCTGCGAAAAATCGCCCGCGCGCTGCAGATCGGTTGGCACGCTGGTCAGCCGGGTTTGCCCTTGCGTCTGCCGGTAGCTCTCCCAACTGAACAGGAAGAACGTGCGATCGCGCCCCTTGTAGAGCTTGGGGATCCACACCGGACCGCTTAACATGGCGCCGTACTGGTTGCGGCGCAGCGCCGGATTGGTGAGTGAGAAGAAGTTGCGCGCATCGAACACGTCGTTGCGCAGGAATTCAAACAAGGTTCCATGCACATCGTTGCCGCCTGTCTTGAGCACGGTGTTCATAACGCCGCCGGCCAGCCTTCCCTGCTCTGCTGGATACCCGGTGGTCTGCATCTTGAACTCCTGGATCGCATCCAGATTCGGCGAGGCCTGCGGGCCGCCGCCGCGCGAGTTGCGGTTCTGGAAACCGTCGATCACAAAGTTGGTCTGGTCGGCACGCGCGCCGCCGATGTTGAAGCCGGAACCATCGCCGCCTTGGGCTGACGGTTCGACGGTAGTAACCAGATACGCAAGGTCCGAAAAGCTGCGTCCGTTGAGCGGCATCTCGGAAATCTCCTGGCTAATGACAACATCGCCCTTGGTGGAATTCTCTGTATTCAGCAGCGGGACGCTGGCGATCACCTCCATGGTCTGAACAACCGAGCCCACTTCCAACTGCAGCTCGAAGCGAGCGGTCTGGTCCACCTGTAGTTCGATTCCCGTTTCGTGCAGCGTGCGGAATCCGCTCTTCTCCACGAACATTTCATACTTATCGGGAGCAAGGTTAGTAATGGTGAAGTCCCCGGCGGCGCGGGTGGTGATCTGCCGAGACTCTCCGGTGGAGATACTGCGGATGCGGATGGTAGCGTCAGGCAACGCGGCTTTCGATCCATCGGAAACGCGTCCGGTGATCGTGGCGGCGGGAGTTTGAGCCCAACATGGGCTGAGCGGGCATAGTCCCACGAGGACTGCCCACGCAAACAGGCGATTCATATATTTAGACCCCTCTAAAAATTACTCTGCCCTAATTATAGGCTATCGATAATATTTAGCAAGGGTCACTTTATACGTGGCGCGGACACTCGTGTCTGCCGTCTCGACAATCGTGTCGAGACGTTTGGATTCACACTACGGCAACAAACTAACTGCCTTCTCAACATCTTCCGAAGAAATGTAAAAGTGCGGCGACAACCGCATCCAGCCCGCGCGGGGTGCCCCGATCACACCGGCATTCTTCAGCTGCATGTACAACATACGGCTATCCAAACCTTCCTTCCTGAAGCTCACAATCCCAGAGCCCGTTTCAGCGGTACGCTCGCCATACAACTCATATCCCTTGCCGCGCACGCCCTCAGCAAGCTGATCGGCCAAGCCCAGCACGGCAGCGCCGATCTGCTCCACCCCAACTTCAAGAATAAACTCAATCCCAGCTCGCAAACCGAAGCAGCCAATCGTATTCATGGTTCCGCACTCATAGCGGGCGGCATCGCTCCGAATCAGCTTAGTGCGCTTGCCGTAATCCGACGCATTCTGCACGTTGGTATAACCAAATTCAACAGGAGTGATGGCATCCTGCTGATCCTGTTGTACATACAACACCCCGCAGCCCTCAGGTCCAAGCATCCACTTGTGCCCGTCGGCAGCCAGCGCGTGGATCTTGCACTCACGCACATCGATCGGGAACACGCCCATCCCCTGAATCGCATCCACAAAAAAGAAACACTTGTTGCGAGCACAGATGTCACCCAACGCCTTCAGGTTCGTCCGGAATCCGCTCAAGTATTGGACATAACTGATGGTCAATAGGCGCGCGCCCTGGCACTCCTGTTCAATTTTTTCCAGAGAGTCGTGAATCGAGAGAAACTTCACAGTAACGCCGCGGGCCTCCAGCCTCTCCCATGGGTAGTAGTTCGCCGGAAACTCCTCCGTGAAGGCGATTACTTTATCGCCCAACACCCAGTCGATCCCCTGCGCCACCATGGAAATGCCTTCCGAGGTGTTCTTCACGATGGCGATCTCCGCCGGATCGGCGTTGATCAGCCTGGCTGTCGCCTGGCGCAGGCCGGTGTAGGAAGCCATCCATTTATCATAGTGATCCGAGCCATAGCGGAGGTTATCGTCGACCACCCAGCGCATCGCCTCGGCCGCACGGCGGCACAGCGGCGTGACCCCGGCATGGTTCATGTAGATCAGATTTTCGGTCACCGGAAACTGGTCGCGGTACCGGCTGGCAAGACTGTTGTAACCCATCTTATTCAGGATACGTTAAATAAGTAGATCAGCGCAGGCACGAAGTGTACAAATTTGAGTTAGAATAGTGCCTGAGGGAGCGCGCCAATGAAGCGGATAATTAGCTGCGTAGTACTCACATCAATGTTGTCGACGAGCCTTGTGTTTGGCGACGACGCGTCGAAAAAGAACAAGAAGAAGGACCCCGAAGCCATTGGTGACCGTGACGTCGGCAAGGGTGTCAACTTCTACTCCATCGAAAAAGAAATCGGTGTGGGCAAGGGACTCGCCCAGGATATTGAACGTCAGGCGAAGATGATCGACGATCCGGTCATCGGCGAATACGTCAACCGCGTTGGCCAGAACCTTGTCCGCAATTCCGACACGAAAATGCCTGTCACCATCAAGGTGATCGATAGCGAAGAAGTGAATGCATTCGCCCTCCCCGGCGGATTCTTTTTCGTAAACTCGGGCTTGCTTATGAAAGCGGAATCGGAAGCGGAGTTGGCTGGCGTGATGTCGCATGAGATCGCCCACATCGCCGCCCGCCACGGTACACGCCAGGCAACCAAAGGGCAGATCGCCAACTACGCCTCCATCCCACTCATCTTCATGGGTGGCTGGATCGGGTATGGTATCCGCCAGGGCGCCAGCATCCTGATTCCGGTGGGCTTCCTGCAGTTCTCCAAAGCCTTTGAGTCTGAAGCCGATATGCTGGGCCTGCAGTACATGTACAAAGCCGGTTACGATCCAACGGCGTTTGTCGACTTCTTTGAAAAGATTCAATCGCTCGAAAAGAAGAAGCCGGGCACCATGGCAAAGATCTTCTCTTCCCACCCGCCGACGGAAGACCGGATCAAGAATTCACAAAAGAACATCCAGGAGATCCTGGAAGCGAAACCCGAATACGTGGTTACAACGTCGGAATTCAACGACGTGAAGAACCGCCTGCTCTCATTGCACAACCGCCGCAAGGGTGACGATAAGGATCTGAATCGTCCGCGCCTGCGCCGTGCACCGGGCAGTACCACTGGACCGATTGAGGATGGAGACGAGAAGAAGCCTCGGTCGGATGAAGACGAGCGGCCAACGCTGAAGCGCCGCCCGGAATAGACAAATCAGCTCAAAAAAGGCCTGCTCTCTCCCACGAGCAGGCCTTTTTTGTTTTAAAGCGTCCCCACTGGGCGGATGCCGTTACCCTTGACGCCGGTGGCCAGATCGCCAAGATCCTGCCGGGCTATTTCAGCGATCTTCTGCAACCGCCCAACAACTTCCGGATTCCCCCCAGCCACGTTCGTCGTCTCGCCGATGTCCGCCTCCAGATCGTACAGCAGCGGCAACCCCTCCTGCTTCAAGTCCGGCCGGTCCACATGCAACTTCCACTTGCCGTTGCGCACGGCCTGCAGCCGGTCCACCGAATAGTAGTAAAACGTATCACGCGGGGGCTTTGCGCCAACTTTGCCCTCCAGCACCGGGAAGATGTCCACCCCATCGATGCGGCTCTTCGGCTTCGCTGCCCCGGCCAGTTTCGCCAACGTCGGCAGCACGTCCATCGTCGACGTGATTTCACTGCGCACCGTTCCCGCCGGAATCGTTCCCGGCCAGCGAGCAATGGTGGGCTCGCGCATTCCGCCCTCCCAGGTCGATGCCTTGCGCCCGCGTAGCGGACCGGCCGAGCCGTTATCGGGCTTGGCCACCTGCGCCGGGCCGTTGTCGGATGTGAAGAACACCAGCGTATCTTTTTCCAGACCCAGTTCACGGATACCGCGCAGGATCTCTCCTACTCCCCAATCCAACTCCTCCACCGCATCGCCATAAATCCCGCGCTTCGACTTGCCGCGGAACTTGTCCGACGCTGCTAGCGGAAGGTGCGGCATGTTCGGCGTGATGTACAGAAAAAACGGCTTCTCCTTGTTGCGCTTCATGAACGCCACGGACTCCTCCGCGTACCGCCGCGTCAATTCGGCCTGATTCGGGTCCTGCTCAATCAACTCGCCATTGCGCAGCAGCGGCAGCGGCGGCGCAATGAACTCCGGCGTCTTATAGTGATTGCGATTCATGTCGTTGCTGTACGGCGTGCCGAAATGATAATCGAAGCCGTGCTGCTGCGGCAGGAACTTTTCCTGGTGCCCCAAATGCCATTTGCCAATGATGGCCGTGGCGTAACCGCGCGCCTTCAGCAACTGCGAGATGGTAGTCTCTTCCGAACTGATGCCCGTCTTCGAATACGGAAACAACACGCCATTCCCCAACCCCACACGGATCGGATAACATCCAGTCATGATGGAGGTGCGCGACGGCGTGCACACCGGCGCCGCATAGAACGACGTCAACTTCACTCCATCGGCTGCCATTTGATCCAGCACCGGCGTGCGCAGATCCTTCGATCCGAAACAGCCCAGGTCACCGTAGCCAAGGTCATCGGCCAGGATGAAGACGAAGTTCGGCAGGCGCTCGGCAGCACGCAAAGTGGTAAAAGCGGCGGCGCCAAGAAAGGCCCGCCGGCTGAGTGGGGTTCGTAGCATAGGCTCTACTTTATCTGAATCTCCATGTTCCATGTGCGCCCCAACCGGCGCCGACGTCAGGTGCTCATCCGCTCAGTCTACTTGCGAATGACGCGTGCCTCCACCGGCGCGTCCCGCAATTCGAGCCGCAGCACAGAATCCACGCTGTCTGGCGCCTTCGCCGGAAGAGTGATGGAGACGCCGCTGCCATTCTGGACGAATTTCAACGCAGTGTGTTTCGCATCCGCGATGAGATAAGCCCCTGTGACCTTGCCCTTGACGGCAGGTAGCTGCAACTTGCCTGAGCTTGGCCATTGAAAGATGTGGACATAAACCTTGCCAGGTTTGGTGGTGCAGCGCCATTCGTTGTGCGGTTCGAATACCGGTTTGCCCTGTTTGTCCGATTTCGTTTTGCTGAATGCGCCGAACTCCTCGCCGAACGGAGTGCGCCCGGCACCGTAGACGGCCTCGCCATTGACCTTGAGCCAGCGGCCCACGGCACGCAGCATGTCCTGGCTCGGCTGCGGAATGACGCCATTGCCGTCGGGACCGACATTGAGCAGATAGTTGCCGCCCTTGCTGACGATATCCACCAGCTTGAACGTCAGGTCCGCAGGCGTCTTCCAGTTGTGATCGTTCCTCTTAAATCCCCAGGTGTCATTGAGGGTAGCCGGGGTCTCCCACGCTCCGGCGCGAGTGAGATTGGGAACCTTGTTGTCGCCTTCGGAGTCGTAGTCGCTTTGGAACTTGCCACCGAGGCGGCCGCTGACGAGGCAATCAGGCTGCAATTCGTGCACGAGCTTTTCCAACTTGGCCGAGCGCTCAACGTTCATGACTCCCAGCGGCGTGTCAAACCAGATGACCGAAATGGGACCGTAGTTGGAGAGAATCTCGCGCACCTGCGGGATCGCCTTGGTGTTGAAGTAGGTATCGAAATCACCATTCTGCTTCGGATCCCATTGCGGAATGTCATAGACCGGATCGTTCTCATGCGGTCCTTTCCAGATGGCGCCGCCCGGCGCGGACCAATCCTGCGCCTGCGAATAGTAGAAGCCGAGTTTGATTCCACGTTTGGCGCACGCCGCAGCCAGTTCCTTCATCGGGTCGCGCCGGAAAGGCGTGGCGTCCACAATATTGAACTTATCAACCTTTGATCCGAACATCGCGAATCCGTCATGGTGCTTGGATGTGATAATCAGGTACTTCATGCCGGCATCGGCGGCCAGTTGCGCCCACGCCTCGGCGTCGAATTTGACCGGGTTAAACTGGCGCGCCAGCCCTTCGTACTCCCCGATTGGAATCCGCCCCTTGTACATGATCCACTCACCGATGCCATCGTAATATTTGCCCTTCCATTCACCGGCAGGAAGTGAGTAGAGGCCCCAATGGATGAACATGCCGAACCGGGCCTCACGCCACCAGGCCAGGCGAGCCTCTCTTTGCGGATCGACGGATTCCCCGGACGCAGCCGGAATAATGAGAGCGGCAGCGAGCGCGAGCAAGCCGGCGCTCCGTCCGAATTTTGAGTGCAAGACGAATTCCTCCTGAATCAGTTTAACCATATCGTGCATCGACCGTCTAACCCCGCATTTCGTCACCTATCTGGACCAGAGGCACGATCATTCCATTCACCGCCGCTGAAAGGGCCCTGTCCTGTTCCGCAACTCACCATGCGCCGATGCCAGTATGTCTTCGATGGGAAAGGTAGCATGAAGACTGCGATCACTCCGGAAGTGGGAAAAGGACCCGGTAGTTCAACACAATGATCCGCCACTATCGTGCAGCCAGTATGGGCTGCAATCTCATTGCGCGTTTACCCGGTTCCGCAGCGATTCCCCTGATGCCTAGACCTCGCTCCTTTAGATTCAGAACCAACTCACGCCGCACCATCGCATAATCGCGGGCGTCCTTAAAAATCTCGCCTTGTGCCCTTCCCGGCTCATCGCTCAGCAAGTGTTGTTATCATAGGTTGTGGATTGGCGATAAGATAGAGAGGGCACTGCCCATGGCAAGAAAAACCATCCCGAAGCTTGCCGCTGCTACCAAACGCGTCGAGCAGCGTTCCTACACTATAGACGAGGCGATCCCCCTCGTAAAAAAAAGTAAATCCAAACTATTCGATGAAACGGTAGTAGTCCACATGCGCCTGGGGATTGATCCGAAGCATGCCAATCAAATGGTCCGCGGAACAATCGTTCTACCCAATGGTTTGGGCAAGTCAGTTCGCGTCCTGGTCATTGCAAAAGGGGACCGGCTGCGCGAAGCGACCGAGGCGGGGGCGGACTTCGTCGGGGGCGAAGAGATCGTAGCCAAGATCCTGGACAATGGCTGGACAGATTACGACGCTGTAATTGCCACACCCGACATGATGCGCTCCGTTGCAAAGCTCGTTAAGGTGCTCGGTCCTCTCGGCCTGATGCCGGACTCCAAGAGCGGCACGGTTACAACCAATGTCACGCAGGCGATTCGAGAGGCCAAGGCTAGTAAAGTCGAGTTCCGCGTCGATAATGCTGGGGTAATCCACGCTCCGGTCGGCAAGGTGAGTTTGAAAACTGACAAACTTCTCGAAAACGCGAAAGCGCTGATCGGTGCGGTTGTGCGTGCCAAGCCTGCCGCAGCCCAAGGCAAGTATGTGGAAAGCGTGACAGTCTCCTCTACCATGGGGCCGGGAATTCTCGTGGGCCTTCCCGTGAATAGTACAGGCGCCGATGGTTCGACAATGATCGGTTGGGGGCCTTCGTTCATTCCAATGCCGCCGAACGTATCGCCAGGAAATGGGCAGCTAGATCCGGAAACTGCAGGGCGATACCACCGCCTTCAGACCTTACGAAGAACGGGAAAGGCAGCCTCAGCTGACTTGATCGAGTTGAAACGGCTGTCCGAATCGATTGCCAATGAACCGCCGCCAGCCGAATATGCTTCGGCACTGTCGGCGCTCTCCGGTGATCGTCTTGCGCTAAAGGAATCTATGGCGCGGATTGAGAACCTGTTGAATCGGATTGCCGGACGCTAATACCAAATGATTGTCCGCCGGCAAAAGCCCAGGGTCTACAACGACTACAAGAGCTATAAGCGTTATCTGCGAATCGATTTCGATTCCAGATGCGCTTACTGTGGAATTACTGAGTACCGCTGGGGCTCTGATAGGAACTTCGTAGTGGAGCACTTCCGGCCACGGAGATGGTTCAAGCATCTGGAGACCGCTTACGCCAACCTCTATTGGGCGTGCAACCGCTGCAATGATATCAAGAGTGACACGTGGCCAACTCCAGAAGAGGAGCAACTTGGTTACGGTTGGGTCGATCCATGCTCACCGGATGTCAAGGGTGGCCATTGGATCGAGTTGAGCGATGGCAATCTCGATCCACGGACGAGACAAGGTGAGTACACGGTCGAGGGACTGTGGCTGAACCTGAGGTCATATCTCGTCCGTTGGCGTAAGGAACGAAGAGATTTGCTTGACGACATCGATGCGACGCTAAAGACTGTGGAGCGACTGCATCGGGCAGCTCTCAGCTCGATGGCGAGAAGTGACGCCGACGATCTGATCCGGTTGCTTGATCTCCACCGCCGGCTTTGTGAACGCCTACGGCTAGAATATTGACGTTTCGGGTGCCCCGAGTGTATGACAGTGGCCCTTGGGCGAAAAGCGGGGCCAGCTGCCTATGTCGGAACAAAGGTCTGTCCTACTGGTGAGCGCAATCCGCCATCGGCCGCACGCTCCGCGAAGAACCTCCCTCTTACCGCCCCGCCTCCACGAATTCCACATACCCGCGCCGCCGCAGAAACTTGAAATACCCAACAAAATCGAACTTACTCGCCCCCAGTTCCAACTCTGTCAATCGCACCACCTCCGCCAGCGTCCGCCGGCCATCGCACCAATACAAAGCAATGGTCGGCGCGGCCGCCCACGCGCCTGAAGGCTGGCCCTCCCACTGCTCATGCGGCAGATCGTCCAACTGAATCGACCCGAACCTCTTCCGCCGCACGATCATCTCATCCGCCTCGCCCCGCTCGCGTTTCCCAGCCGCGGCCGGCGCGCTCTCCATCTGCAGGGCGGCGGCGCGATCAAGACGCGAAAACGCCGGCGTAAGCTTCTCCCGCACCCGGTCCCGCACTTCCGGAGCCACCAGCCGCAGCACACTCAACACCGCTTGCTTCTCCCGATCCAGCGCATACGCGATCGTCTGGCGGCTCGCCGCAGCCTCCTGAATCTTGCGCGACCCGCGCGTCTCGCTCAAACCCGCCAACCACATCGCGGCCTCCTCATCCGCATCCGCGATGAAGTAAAGATAGGCCGCCGTCACAATCGATATATCGCGCAACGACCGCGGGTCCACCCGATGCGGCGTGTCCGCGCTGTTGTGATGACTCTCCACGCCGCTGCCGCTGTAGCCCCACACCGTCGGTACACCAACCATCGGCTCGGCCATGTAAGTATCGGTCCCCGTCATGAAAGGCGCTTCGTGCCACGGCCGCTTCACCAGCGGAAAATACAAGGCCGCGACCTTCAAAATCAACGCGTCAGTAAAATCCTTCGCCACGTGCGGATTCATGTGGAAGGTATACTCGGTCCCCGCCAGATCGTACGAAGCGGCCGGCGTATCCACGCAGATCGCCGCCACCGTCCGCCGGATCCGTTCCGGATTCGCCTGCACATAATGCATCGACCCGTACATCTCCCCCATCGACAGCACGCGGATCGTGCGCCGCGGTTTCCGCAGCCGCCCCGCCGCGATCAAGCGGCGCAGCGTCGCCATCGCCTCGAGCGTGGCGCTCACGCCCGTGGCATTATCCTGCGCGCCCTGCTCCGACGTGTGCCCCAACGTCAGCACCTCTTCGTCCGTCTCGCCCGGCACCACGCCCGTCACATATGGATACCAGCCTTTGTAGTAGCGCGCATTCACCGTCGCGTGCACGCGCACCCGACCCTTCTTGAGCAGCCCGCGAACCAGTTCGGCCTGCCGCGGCGTAATCGAAAACGAAAGCAGCGGAGTGCTGCGCTTCGTGTATGCCCAACCGTCATCACCCCACGCGTTGATCCATTGGCGATCGTCCCGTAGCGCCGGATTCTCAGTAAATGCATTTACCGCGCCCAGAGCACCGGCCTTCACCAGCAGCCACTTCAAGCCCGCCGGATTCTCGTCCAGCATCGCCAGTTTGCCCCGCAGATCCCCGGCCGCGCCCTTCTTTAGATCCGCCGCGCGAACCGCCAGAATCTCCGCCCGCATGCCGCCAGCCGGTGTGGCCCCGCTCCACATCCCAAGCGATGTAGGGACCTTAACGTAGTCCGCCAGCACGCGCTGTGCCGGAGCGAGCGAATCGTCCAGAATCTCAAGCTTCGCCGATACGGCATCCCACGCCAGCGGCATCGTCCAGAAGCCGGCCCGCGTCTCGCCGTCAGCCGGAGCTTGCACCACTTCCACGCGCTCCAATCCAGCCGTCTTCATAGCGCCGGCTAGGTATCGCGCCGTCTGTTCAAACCGCGGAAACGTGAAGTAGCGATCATTGGCGTAGACCTGCTGCAACACCTCCATCGCCTCCGCCGTATTCCACTCGCGCCGGATCTCCCCAATCGTAGTTTCGAGGTCTGCGGCCCGCATGCTCGCCACGGCCAGAACCGCCAGCACCAGCGCCCGCATGGCCTACCGCACCTCGATGGTTGCTGTCTTTCGCTGCCCCGAAAGCACGTCGCGAAAACGCAGCTCCCACTTGCCCGCAGCGTCGTTCAGTGCCAGCGGAACATGGATTATCCCCGCACCGTGCACCGCCAGCAGGTTCCCCGAATAGGCATCCACAATCTTGCCCGCCGGATTCACCACATCCACATGGATCACATGCGTATCCACCATCGATCCACTCGCAAAGCGCACCCCCGCATCGAACGACTCTCCCAACCGGGCCTCAACCGGCGCAGATATCAACAACTCGGAAACCGGCAATGGCGTCACCGCCACAATCACAGGATCATACGGCGGAACCTTCAGGCTCAGCTTCGAAACCATCCCCAAACTCTTCCCCGCCCGCACGTCGTAGACATTGCGCGCCCCCGGCAGACTCAGCGTCACCGGAACTTCTTTCGCGAACCGGTCATTTGATTTGAACTCGGGCGGACCCAACTCATCCACCCGCAGTTGCGGATTCGACATCAGCGCCACCAGCGTCACCGCCCCGTTTTTGAAGACATGTGTCTCCACGCCTGTCACCGGCTTCCCATCCGCGCCCGTCACGGCATACTCCGGCTTCACGCCCGCCGACGCCATCCACTGCGACATCTGCTTGTGAGACTCGCCCTCTTTTCCAACCAACCGCTGCTCGTGATAATTGCGGATACCCGCCGGCGCCAGCACCGCCCTGCCATTCCCGAACTTCGGCCCCGCAAACACATCAGCAAGCAGAGGCTTTTCCAGTTTGCGCGCCCGCTCATCGTACTGCCCCGGAACGCCGTCCGCGATCAACAGCCCGCCGCGCGCCACAAAGTCGCGGATGTTGCGCGCCTCCGCCTCCGATAGCGCCGTGGAACGCGGCAGAATCAGCACCTTGTAGCCACCCTCGACAAGTGCACTCTTTTCCACATCGTCGTATGCCACGAACTTGTATTGCAGGCCCTG
This sequence comes from uncultured Acidobacteriia bacterium, assembly GCA_903881085.1. Lineage (GTDB taxonomy): Bacteria > Acidobacteriota > Terriglobia > Bryobacterales > Bryobacteraceae > CAIRSA01. The sequence goes on along the minus strand of CAIRSA010000078.1, from coordinate 3,982 downwards.
GTCCTCAATCAGCTTGCAATATGCTTGCCTCAGCCGAAGAAATTCGCTGTCCGTATACTCCGAGCTCGAATTCCGACGCACCCACCCCTCGCCCTGCGGCCGTTGCGCGATCATCCACTCAACGCGCATACTCGGCTGCGAATAGTGGATCGCGATTGGGTCGCTCATCCGCTCGCTGCTGACGATCTGCGCGCCCAGCCCCGTGCGCAGTTCCTTGTAGTAATCAGCCACCTCAAGACCACGCGGCCCGATGCCGCCATCCGCAGTCACGAAAGACGATTTGTCATCCCAGATCACCAACCCACGATTGCCGTGCAGAAACTCGAACCACACCCGATTGCGCTCCCACGGCCCGTCCTGAAACGCCGTCGTGATCACGGCCATCTTCGGATTCAGCGACCGCAGAATCTCGATGTTGTTGCCAATATCGTACGGCTCAATCGCCGTCAGCGACTTCGCAATCCGCGAATAATCGTAACCGCCCCAACCCGGCATCTGCCCGCCCCCGATGCCGACGTACGCATCCGGGTCCACCGAACGAACAGCGTCGTTGCCCATCTTCAGCGCGCCTGCGAAGGCCACGTCCATGAACTCCTTGAAGTCGCTCCACGATGTGTAGTTCGAATCGGTCCGCTTCATGGCCTCATCGGTCGTCTCTGGCATCACCATATCCCAGATGGTGAACTTCGATCCCCACCGCGCGTTCAATTCATCCAACGTCCGGTAACGTTCGTGAAGCCAGCGACGGAACGCTCCGATCGATGGGTCCGAATAATCGAAATCAAAGAACGAGGCCAGATTCGCGATGCCCGCCTCGTCTCCCAGACTGTAAAAGAAGGGCCGGTATGGAGAATAGAACTTCGCCGCGGCCACCAGCCGGTCGTGGATCTTTTCGAGCCACTGCGGATCGCTCAGGCTCGGGTAACGCTTGAGCGCTTCCTTGCTCTTGCGATTCTTGATGTAGTTCTCGCGCGCTTCAATGAACTTCCAGCTGTTCGTGCGATCCGGAAAGTAGCGATGATACTCAGAGTAGAAGTCGGTCGCGATGTTTTCGGAATACCAGCGCAAATCGTTCTTGATCAGAAAATCAGGCAGCGACTCCGTGCGCCCCACGGATTCTCCGCCATCGATGCCAATGGTCTTCAGCGCACCCACCTGCGCCGCTGTTCGCTGCTGCCACATCATGATGTGGTAGTCTCTCCATTCGCGCTCCGGCGGCCGCGCAACAAACTCCACCGCCGCGCTTTCATTGCGCTTGTCCGACGCGCCTTTGCGATTCTTCCCCTCAAACGTGAACTGCGCGCGTAAAGTGTTTTGCATTGCCGCCGCGCGGCTCAGATCGATAGGAACGGAGATCACGTCCTCGTCGTTCAGAGTGACATGAATCTTCTTTTCTTCGACCAGTCGCCCCAGCGCATCTGTCCAGCGGACAGTCAGTTCCCCCGTCCCGGTCGCCAGATAATTGGTTTTGTAGGTGGCGGTGACTGTACCCGTCCGTTCAAACGATTTCGCCGGCAGAGTAAGTTGCGCGCCGGAAGAAAGCCAGGCGCTAGCAGAGATTAAGAAGACAAGCCGCATCGGAAACTCCAGAGCTATGAGTATGCTCAGTCTATCACGCACCCCGCGAGCCAAAGGGTAGGACAGGCGACCTGTCCGCCGTAGCTTTAGCGAATGAGGATTCGCCTGTCTATATTCTAATTCGTGACCCTTTCCGCGCCGATGCGATGTACCACCGCTTGCTAACCGACCCTCGCGCTCGCGTAGAAAGCTGGCGGGCACGCGACGGGGATCGTGCCCGCCCGCCCACCGAAACCATTCCTCAATAGCTCACCCGAATCCCAAACTCCACGCCCCGCGGCTGATTCAACTGCGTCGGCGTCACCCTGCCAAAAGCCGCGTCGGAAGGATTCGCATCCGGGGCCGGAAACCGCGGATGGTTCAGAGCATTGAAAGCATCGGCCCGCAACTGCAGCCGCACCCGCTCTGAAAAATTCACGTTCTTGCGCAGGCCCAGATCCAGGTTGTTCACCCGGTCCGCGCGCACGTTCCCCCACCGCGACGGATAGTTCTGCACATAAGTCGCGAAGTCCTGATACACGCCATTCTTAATGGTGTCGCCGGCCACCGGCACGTAATTGTAGCCCGGCATGTTCTTCACACCTGTCCAGGCCGGGTAAGCCTGCAGCGTGGCCTGCGTTGTGTTCGCGTTCGGAAACGGCAGGAAGCAGCTGGTATCGAACCATTGATTGAGCGACCGCTTATCCCGCGACACGCTGAAATCCTGGCCGCAGAAGAACGCCGGACCGCTAAACACCACCGCCTTGCCGGCCTGAATCCGGAAGTTGCCTGTGACCTCCCAGCCGCCTGCCACCAAGTCGAAAACCTTGGGCATGTTCCGGCCGAAATGCCGTTTTCGCCCCACCGGCACCTCCCAAATCGGAGAAACCGATAGAACATAAGGCCGGTCTTCGCCGCCGAGTTTGTGCTCCACGTGATTGCCTGCAATCTGCGGACCAATAAACGAAGTGTCTTCAAACAGCTTGGCCCAGGTGAACGCCGTGATTAAACTGAACCCTTTGGAAAACCGCCGGGCAATCTTGAGAAGCGCCGCATCGTTTTGGTTCGTGCCGCTGGGGTTGTTCTGCCCGATAGTGCCATAGACAGGATTCGGCCGCAGCAACTGGTTCAACGAAATGGTCTTGCTCGTGTAAATCCCCGCGTTGGTGCTCACTCCGGGCAGCTGATAAAACGGACTCGGCACCGTCAGGTTCCAATCCAGCGTGGCGGCCGGCTTTCCCGTAGCGCTGAAAGCCGGCGTCTGCAGCTTTTGCCACAGCGGGAAACTCTGCAGGTTCTTGTCCCAGGTTCCGAAATTCCAGATGCCGTAGGTCTTGTTGTGGGCATAGCCGATTTCAAACAGCCACGTCCCCACCTGGCGCTGCAAGTGCAGGCTCCATTCCAGTGAGTACAGCCGCCCCAGGTCGGGGTTGTCCCACGTTCCGATGCCCTGGCCGAGATTGGTCAACGAGTCGTGATACGACTATTCGTGCAACTATGGCAACTTCTTCAATACGAGCACGGAGATGTCAGGCAGATTTTCAAAATCACTATCGTTTGTTAGAAACCATGTAGCACCGGAGCGGATGGCCGTGGCAACCTGGATCGCATCCGGTGTTCGTAGGTTATGCCTCGCGCGCAACCCAGCGGCTAACTCGGCAATACCTTCATCCAATGGAATCGCCGTCAGAGCGTGCGACCGGAGAAGAATTTCGCGATACTCCCTTGCCAACTCAAGCCGGCCTTCACGAAGTGGGAGGACCAGAACTTCAAGTAGCGTCACGAACGAAGTCACGATCTGGAATTCGTTGCGATCCGCTGCTTCGAAGAACGGTTTGATCTTGTGAAGAAAATCCGGATTTTCCTCAATATAGTATATGAGTGGCCCGGTGTCCAAGCCGACAGTTGAGCCGCGAAGTGCTTCTATCCATTCCACGAGGAGCGTTCCCGGTGCAAATACTCATCTACATCCACAGCTTGCCAGAGGCCCTTTCCTAAGCCTTGAAGCTCCAACAAACTGCGCACCGGTTGCCGTTCCAGTTCTCCGCGAAGTTGTCCGACGATTTCGGCAATGAGCCGCAACTGATCGGCAGCGCCGAGAGCTTGCACCGATCTTTTCACTTCGTTGTATTGCGGGTTCAGTGTTTCGCTCATCCCCATGCCCTCACAATACCGCTCTTCGCAATGCGTTGCAACCGTGGGTGAATGGAAGTTTTCGAGATACTTGCAGAATTACTCATGGCTCAGGACCTGGAGCCGGAGCCTGTTTTCTTCTTCTTCAAGCCAGTTAGCCACTATACCTTCTCCCAACGGCTCGGTGACTCTTTCAATAGCTCACCCGAATCCCAAACTCCACGCCCCGCGGCTGATTCAACTGCGTCGGCGTCACCCTGCCAAAAGCCGCGTCGGAAGGATTCGCATCCGG
>CAIRSA010000077.1 GCA_903881085.1 uncultured Acidobacteriia bacterium | reverse complement strand
GAGCGGCGTTACGGTGCCGGGCATGCCAGTCGTCTTCTGGCCGGTGCTCATTGCATACAACTGGATCAGGTCGCGGATCTGCGGCGACCGGATCGCCATATCGAGGTTTCCGCCGAACCCGGACTTTGCCATGTCCACGATCTGCTGCAACACGCCCTTGTCGGAAATATCGACGCCGTAGAGCGCCTTGATCTTGTCCTTCGCCTTCTCAACCGCGCCCTTCACGAACAGACGCACGATCCCGGCGACCGCTCCGGCCGCCGCACCTATTGCAGCGCCGAGAGGACCGCCGAACTTGTAACCGATCATCGCTCCGCCCGCCGTGGTCTCCGCGAGTCCGGCGTAGCCGCCACGCCGCAGACCATCAAGCGCCAACATCCCGCCTGCCAATGCGAAGCCTGCCGAGTGGCCGACTGACGAGAGCTTCTGTGCCAGTGTCGCAGCCTGCCATGTAGTCGCCATGCCCTCGCCGATCTGGACGCTCGGCGTGATGCCGAACAGCGACTTGAGTCCAGGCAGTATACCTGCGAGCCCAGCGTTCGAGAAAATCCCTCCGGCGGCAGGCGCAGCACCAATACCAGCGCCGCTGCCAGCCTGTGCGGACGGCACGAACGGCGACGTCCCGCCCGATCCGAGGATCGGAGGCAAAAGAGTCCCCAGTCCGCCACCACCGCCAGGCACGAACGGTGGCGTTCCGCCAGGCGCTCCGACGCCGCTTCCCGGGAAAACCGGGACCGCGCGGACGCCGAGGATGCCGCCGAGCTTACCGAGGATGCCACCGGTGCGGATGCCGCCCTGCTGCAACTGAAGATTCGCGCCGGGAACGAACATCCCCATCAGCATCGCGGCCGCGCGCGATGTTACGACATCCTTGATCGCCGTGAGCAGCGCTGTCTTTAGCGAATTGCCGATGGCCGACCATACCGACTGCGACTTCGTAACGAGCGCATCGAACACGCCGCCAGCCTGCTGCTTGAGCGATTGGAAGATGCTCTTGTACTCGTCGACAACGATCTTGCGGGTGGAGATCGCGCCCTTCGCCTGCGCCACATCCACCTCGGACGTGGTCGCCTTCTGGATCGCTTCTTTCTCGTGCTGGCCCAACTCGCGGATTTTGTCGCCGATCTGATCGAGGTACGGCTGATAGAAAATACCCTGCGCCATCGCCGCTTTTTTCGCGGCGTCCACCTGCCGTTCCGTCTGCGCGTCTATCTGCTCCATCTCGATCTTGGCGCGGTCCTTGAGCGCCTGGACCTCGATGGAGGTTTTCATTTGCTCCAGCCTGACCTTGTCCTGGATAGTGACCGCATCGACGGCGTCCAGTTGCGCCAGTTCGAGGTGTTTTCGCTGTTCGACCGCCTGGATGCGCGCGGTGCGGGCCTGGTCCTCGATGCCCTGCTGCCACGCCGATTCCTGTTGCTGCATCCTGGTGCGCTCGGCCATGGCTTCGGTTTCAACGCCCGTTTTCGCATTCTCCAAGGCGACTTTTGCCTGGAGAGTCTTCGCATCGACGGACTCCAACTGCGCCAACTCCGCTTTCTTACGATACTCAATGGCCGCGATTGCGACGTCGCGCCTCTGGTCCTCGATGACTGTCCCGCCCTCCCACTGCGCTTTCTGCCCCCTTGCATACATCTGCTGGTCCCACAGCTTTTTCGACCGATCCGCCGCTGCCTTCACAATCGCCTCGACACGGCGCGATTCCTCCTCGTTGAACTTCATGTCGAACGCCGCGAGCTTTTCCGCAGTGGCCTTGTGAATCGTTTCGAGAGTGGATGCATTGAGTTTGAAGTGCCGGACCGCGCCGCTCTTCTCGTCGGTGTACGTGGACCGTTGCTCGATCTCCCGATTCTCCTCCTCTTTGATTTTTTCGATACCTGCGGTGCGCTCCTGCATCGACAGCAACGCGACGTTTAAAGACTCCTTCGCCGCCTGGGTCTCGGACTGGGTCATCTCGATGATCTTCATCGAGTCCTCAATCCGGGCGCGCGCCTGATCGTGCTCCGCGCTCTTGCGCTCCTCGACGGCGCGCATGTAGAGTTCCTGGGCCGACTTCTCGGCTTCGCCCCTCTTCTTCCGCTCCATCGCGATTCGATTGACCTCGTCGTCTGAGAGTTCGCCCTTTCCCAGGATCTTGATTTTCGGAAATCCAGCGCCGCTGAAGTCGCCCCACGATTCGCCAGGTAAGAGCTTCTTACCGGCGATGATCTCGCGGACCTGATCGTCGGTGTAGCCCATCTTCTTCACGTCATCGGGCTTGAGCTTCCCGTTGAACAGATCCTTCTGGAGCGCCTTGCGGCGCATGTCCTCATAGCCGCGCTCCAGGTTCGCCTGCGTGTCGCTCCAGGTCTTGTAGATGATCGCGCCGCTTGCTACAACGCCCGTGATGAGCAATGCCCAAGGGTTCAGCGCCAGCGCGGCGGTAAGACCCTGGACGGCAGTGCCGATCTCCATGATCTTGGTTGCGAGGGCGTAGGTGGCGAGGATGCCGGCAGCCATCATCGCGCCCTGAGCGAACTTCACCAACCAGTCGGAGTTGTCCCTCAGGAAACCGACCAGATCGCGCAGGTGGCCCACCCACGAACGGAGATACCCTTGGAACTTCTCCCCAATCGCCTCGCGCAGTTCATTCACCTCGCGCGCCAACGCCTTGCTCTGCGCCTCCGCGCTGCCGGACGCCGCAGCGGCCGCACCCTGGATCTTCGCCGCCTCGCGCATGACGGCGTTGTAACGGAGTTGAACGATCTCGTTTTCGCTGATCGTCTTGCCTGTGAGCTTCTCCTGGCGGTCAATTTCCTTGTTCAGATCGACGAAGATGCCCATGGTCCGGAGTCCGCGCGACGCGCCTGACTCGATGGCCATCAGCATCTTTTCCAGAGCCTCGCCAGCCGGGATATTCTCGATAGCGGCCGCGTCCTTGGCGACCTTCGCCAGCCCCTCCGCTTTCGACAGGCTCATGTCTGCGATCATGAGGCGGTCTACCGCGTGGATCGCGTCCTCGGTGGAGAAGCCGACCTTCTTTACCGCCTCGACGGACTTCTTCGCGGCCTCCTCTGTGACGCCGTGCGCCTTGGCGAGAGCAACCATCGACATACCCATCTTGTCGGTATGCGCGGCATGGTTCGCTGCTTCGATGGTCCATTCTTTCGCCCACTCGATGGCCTTTTTGATCGACTCCGCAATGAGGTTGCCCGCAGCTGCGCCCTTGACCATGCTGGCCGTCATGCCGTCGATCCCAGCGGACGCGCCATGCGCAGCCTTCGATGCCGCCTGCTCCATGCTGGACAGACCTGTGTTGACGCTCTTGATCGAGGCGTTCGCCTTGTTGACGTCCACCTCGACGACGAGTTCGAGCTTACTATTGTCGGCCATGGGACATTAGGCGGGCTGATGATCGAGTACTGCCCGCGATGAGAACCATGGGCAGCGGCGCGGAGTGACACGAGTAGCCTAGAATTGAGTCATGTCGCGACCATCAAATGATTCCTCTGAGGTGAAGCCTCAGCCGAGGTATCGCGGCCTGCTCGCCAGCGTTGCCTCGCTTTTGGAGGAAGCACGCAAGGGCGCTGCCCGGACGGTGAACAGCATCATCACCGCCACATACTGGGAGATAGGCAGACGCATCGTGGAACACGAGCAGCAGGGCAAGGCCAAGCCGGGTTACGGCGAGCAAGTCATTGAACGTCTCGCCGTCGACTTGACTGCGAAATTCGGCCGTGGTTTCTCCCGCCGCAACGTCTTCCAGATGCGCCAGTTCTACTTGTCGTTTCGGGACGTGGGTCCGGCACACCCCAAACATGCGCTTCCGATCCCGCCCGGGAAAGTGCAGACACCGTCTGCACTTTTTCCCGTCGAAGAGTCTGCCGCAGGCTTTCCGCTCCCCTGGTCTCACTACGTCCGGCTTCTTTCGGTAGATAATCCCGAGGCGCGTGTGTTCTATGCGGCGGAAGCCCTGCGCGGTGGCTGGTCCGTCCGCCAACTCGACAGACAGATCTCCACCCTTTTCTTTGAACGAACTGCTAATTCCAGACGCGCCCTGATCGGTGACGGACAAGCCCTGCAACGGGTATCCGTCCATGCGGTTCCGCCCGAGCAAGAAATCAAGGACCCGCTCGTGCTGGAGTTTCTGGGCCTGAAGGACGAGTATTCTGAAAGCGACCTCGAGGAAGCGCTGGTCTTCCATCTTGAGCATTTCTTGCTTGAGTTGGGAAACGACTTCGCGTTCCTGGCGCGGCAGAAGCGGCTGCGCGTCGGCGACGAGTGGTATCGCATCGACTTACTCTTCTTTCACCGTCGTCTGCGATGTCTGATCATCATCGACTTAAAACTCGGGAAGTTTACGCACGCTGATGCCGGGCAGATGAACCTCTATCTGAACTACGCCAGGGAGCACTGGACCAACTCAGACGAGAATCCGCCCGTCGGTTTGATCCTCTGCTCCGAGAAGGACGAAGCCGTCGCACATTACGCGTTGGGCAATCTGGCAAACAAGGTCCTCGCAAGAGAGTACAAGCTTGCCCTACCGAAGGTGAAGGAGCTTGTGCAACAACTCACGCGACAGCGGCGGGCCCTTCAGATGGACAGTGCCTAGTTCACATTTTCTCAGTGCCGCAACTTCTGGCGCTCCAGCAGATCCCGTTCCTCTGCGATGACCAGCATTGCGCTGAACTCGTCGGCGCGAATGTCATCAAGGCTGATGTGAACGGCCAGTTTCAGCGCGCTCATCAGATCGAGAGCGCGCCGGATAAGCAGGCCTTTCTCCGCGCATTGAGCCGCGTCCAGCCTGTCGAGCGGGCAGCGGTCGCAACGATGCCCGTCCTCCTCCGGCGCGTCCGGGCAGAGACCGGGATCGCAAAGTTCGTCGCGCCGCAAAGCCCAATGCACCAGGAACCGGAAGGACGGATCATCCGGCCACTCCCCGGCTAAAAATTTGCGTCGCGGTCCTCCGCGAACGCGGTGTCCATAGCGTCGATAGCCGCCTTGAGCGCCACCGCCTGATGGATGATCGGCGCTTCGCCCACGTAACCCTCGGTCGACGTGACGAGTTTCTTGTAAAGCGCCGCGGCGGACGCGATGTTGATGGTCACCTCCTGCCGGCCAAAGGGCATGTCGAGCAACCGCGCGAAGCCGCGCCGGTACTCGAATACGTCCTTGGCCGAGGGCATCTTCAGCAGATGGACCGTGGTCGCGCCCAGGACACGGAGCGTGACTTTGAACGAGTCGCCGTCCGGAACGACGTCGTCCACTTCCGCCAGGCTCAACTGCTCGATGACCTTCATGGCCTCGAAGGGATCGATCTCCGGCTCCTCGCCGTCACGAATAGTCGCCACGAGCGCGGCGTCCACATCCTCACCGTTGGCGACTGTCGTCTCTGAGATCCCGCGTCCCAACTGCTTCACGAGCACCTTGCGTCGTCGCTGGCGGGCGATCCATTCGTCGTCGGACGGAAAGCGGACTCGAACGGTTTTCACACCGCCGGGAGTCCGCAGGTTGATCGTGATCGGTCTGGTTGCATCAAACATTTTTGAGTCCTTTCGTTATTGGCAGATGCCGTCTACGCCACACTTTGCCACTGCAGTGATGAGGCCATTGGTCGCGTCATAGATCGGCGTACACTCCACCGCGACGGTCACGAACTGATCCGTCTCGCCGACTTCCGCGGTGGCGAACGAAACCTTCTGCCAAGTAATCGAGAGCGAGTTGTTCGCATCGAACTGGAGCAGAATAGTGGCCGTGCCGGTGGTCTGCGCCTTGAGCTTCGTCAACTCCGTCGAGTTGTTGTCGAAGCGGGCAGTGAACTTGAGGGTGCCCTGCCGGTCGCCGAATTCCAGCCGACCGCGAACCGCGCCGGTGGTGGCGTCGCCAGGCGTCTGGAACCCGGAGCCGGGGAAGAAGCCAGCATCCATTTTGATGTTGTTCTTCCAAGACGTTTCGAGCGACACGATGTTCTTGTTCGTCACATAGTCGATGCCGTTGATCGTGAGCGCGAGCGACGCGGACGGCAGGAGCTTCTCAACCGCCGCGGCTGGCATCGTGATCGCGGACGGTTCCGTGAGCTTCCCGCTGCCGTGGAACTCGACGGTGATCTTGCTGTTGGCGCGGCCCGGCCCGGAGCCGATCGTGATGGTCCATGCCTCAACGGCGCACCCGACCTCCATGCGATCAAGCACCACACCGGCACCGGGGCGGATCTGCTCTACGAACGAGAAGTACGGCAGCTCAGTCGCGTCGCCGTTCGACGGTATCAGCGGAGTGCATGTGTAGATGAAGTTCGGCGTTGTGCCCGACTTGACTACCTTGCCCAAGCCGAAGCACATAGCCCACGCCGCCATCTCCGCGCTCAGATACTTTTCCAGCGTGCCGCCTGTGTCCCACGAAGTTTTGAACGTCTGGGTAGCGAACTCATGGCCCTTGCCGTACTCCGCGGGGTCATTCTCGGTATTGAGTTTCGGCGTGGCGAGTTGGGCATTGAGCTTCTTTAGACGCCACATCGCACCGACGAGATTGGCGGTCGCGATATCGGTCTGCTTGCCAAAGCCGAAACAGATTTGTACTTCTTGCAGTCTAGTCGTCGACATGCGTCGTCACCTCCTTGGTCGTTGCGGGCGGCTCGCACTGACTCCAGCCAGCTACCATCATTGGTCCGATCACGTCCGGCTTCGCTTCGACCTTCTGAATTTCGCCCTCGCCCCACGGCGGGCGCATAAACACAAATTCACTCATCGCCTATCTCCGTAAATGAAATCGGTACTTCAAAATAATCAAGACCCTCCGCATCGGTCTGCCGTTGAATCGAAGGCAGGTCCATCGGGTAGCAGGATGCGTGCACGGTAGCGTTGATCATCTCCACGCCGACCGCCGTCGGAATTCCTTTAGTGAGCAATCGGAACAGCCGGTAATATGCCGTCGGCGGATCGCCACCCAATGTCTCGCGAGCGCGCAGGAACAACGTGATCTGGTGCTTCCATACATCCACTCCGCCGAACGATCCCGGCTGCGTCCCTTGCCAGACAGCCATGATTGATGGCGCGGGCATCTGATGTATGGCGTGGACCAGGCTCACTTTCTTCGGGTACTGATCGTGATAGGCATAGATGCGCTCGAAGTCGCCGTTCATTTCGGCAACCAGATCCGGCACGTCGCGCAGCATGGCCACGAGGTTCGTAATGAGTTCCGAGGGATCGATCATTGCTGCTTGCCGCCGAGGTTTTGTTCCAGGAGAAGCCGAGGTTTCATCTCTTCAAGCAACTGCCGGGCGGCCGCGGCCGCAGCCGATTTGTTCTTCGGAGAGAACACGACCCATGGCTCGATCTTCTGATTGATCCACGCCTTCAGCCGGTCCTTCCGGGTCGAGTTGCTGGCCTTTGCCGAGTTTTCAGAAACCGTGCGCACCTGAAAATTGGCAAGCATGCTACCCGTCAGCATCAGATTCCGCCGGTTACCTTTTCCCAACTTCGTTTTCTGGATCGCATAACGTTTGGTAAGCGGCTTGGCAGATGAGTCGTCAGGCCCTTGTGACGCAGCCAGCCTGCTTTTGACTGAGGCCACACCAACGGTGCCGATCTTGAACATCGACTGCTGGCGGAAGTTCATCCGCTCAATCCGGATTTGTTTCTTAACGTACACGCGTACGGATGCCATCAGAGCTTCTCCCGTATGGAAAGCCAGCAACCGCCGCCGGAATCGTTGAGCACTTCGAACACGGTGTAGACAGCACCATCGATCGTCACTTCGTCGCCGTGATCAGGAGGAACTGTGAAGCCGGCGAGCGCCACGAAAAGCCGCGCGTACACCGTGTCGGGGTGCCGTTGCTCGTCGGTTCGTTTGTCCAGGATCCCGACGACTGTCAACGGATCCGCCATGCCCTGCTGGTAGGAAACCGGCTGGCCGAACGCGGCTAGAACTGCCGCGTTCGCCATGCCGGATTGGTGTGTCCACATTACGCTGCTGCAGTCGTGTAAAGCACCCACGCTTCGATCACGCCCGCCGTCAGCGGACCCGAAGCGATCGTGATGTTGATCTTGCCAGCCGCAGTCATCTTGAACGGAGTGGCCGTGCAGGTTGGCACAACCATCGCGTCGGTGCCTAATGATGCTTTGGCCGTGGCCGTCAGGATGCTCGTTGCACTCGAACCAGCGGCCGTTCCGATTGCAACAGTCGCGGAACCCGCTGCGGCGACGGCGGTCGTTGCGTTCACCACGCCCCCGAACACGACTGCATTGTCGGGAATCGTGTCGCTGACTGCCGGCGTGCATGTGGCGCCGCCGTCCACGCTGAAATCGTATTTGGCATACGCCACCTTTAGGCCATGCGCCTGTCCGGAAAAGCCAGGCACGCCAAACAGGTTGACCCTCACAACAGTCGCGCCCGTCGCAGCCGCCACCTCGACCGCGCCGATCAGCAGGTTGCTCGCAACCGTGGATGTCACCTTTTTTGCCGTATCATCCCAGTAGGCAAGGTCGCCCTGCGCAAAGGTGCTCGCGTCCTTGGCGAGGTCATAGACACCCTCGATTTCGCACTGCACGTCAGCGCCGAAGAGTGTGTCGTTTGCGGCTACGCCGAAGACGTTGCCTACCTTGAAGCCGCCGCCAGACAGCACATCGTAAGGTGCGGCGAGGACGAGATTATCGCCGCTCTTAATGAAATTGATCATGATTCCTTTCTCCTTTTAAGCAGCCGTGTTCTTCTGCAAGCCGCGATGGTCGATTGCCGCGGCAGCAAAATCCAGGCGAGCCTTGATCTCGACGCCGTCCACTTCGAAGCCCTGCCGGGTCTCGATGTAGACACCCTGCTGACCCTCGAGGTAGCAATACTCGATCGTGTCAATCGTCGACGGGTCGGCCGCCGTATACCAGTTGGTGTCACCGTAAGTTGCGACTGCATCCAAACGCGGTTCCACGATCGGCACCATGGCTCGCACGAAGGCGGGCACATCGGCTGAGGATGCAGTGGCGGCCAGGTTGATCGGGTTGGTGAGTTGCACTGCAATGCCTTCGAGCGCCGCCGGGATGATTAGAAATTTAGGGATAAGGTTCAGGATCGTACCTTTGGGCGCGGTCTGCTTCCGCATCAGCTTACGCGCCGTAGTGATGTTGGCCACTGCCGCGAGGGCATTGGTAGCGCTCAGATTCTTGTGCGAAGCGTGGAACAGCGGCAGGCCATCGGCCATGTTTGCATTCGCCGTGATCACGGCCCACACCGCGTCACTTTCGAGCGTGGCGGCCGCGATGCCCAACCCAGCAGGAATCCGCGTCAACGCCTGGAGGTCGTCATTCAAAACTACCTTGCGGGTGATCGGCACGATGCCTCCCCAGGTCGTGAGCGCGTAAGACTCCTTCGAGTCGCTCACATAGATACGAACGAACTCCCCATTTTCGTTGGTTCGCTGCAAAGCGGCAATGTCACTCAACTGAATGCGATTCACCGGTTTGAAGTCGAGCGCCGTGACCTGCCTGCAGAACGGCACAAAGGTGCGCGGTGCTGCCTCGTAAGCCTGGCGCAGAGTCTTGTTGGCGACGTTTGCAAGAATGTTGGGAAAGTCGCTGGTGGTCATGGAGCCGTCGAAATACTCCGATGCCCCATGGCGGCCCTGGAGCGCCACGCGCGCAATGTCGTTGCGGGACATGCCGCGCGTCTTGACGCCGGCGGCAGTCAGGCATTCGCGCGCCATATCTACCAGCGTGAGCCCGGCGAAGTCGCGGCCCTTGTCGACCATCTCGCGGGTTGACCGTGGGTTGGATCGCAGGAACAATGCCGCCTCCATCCCTTCGCGCCGTTTGTCCACCTCATCTTTGCCCCCGAACGCGGCGATGGCATTAATCGGCACCGTCGGATGTTTCTGAAACTCCGCTTCAAGCTTCGTCATGATGCGCTCGCGAGCGGTGTCGACGGTGACTCCCTCGTCAATCAACGCGGAGAGGAAGCTCTCTTCGACTTTGAATGGGCCCGTGGCGATCGCGCGAATCGTACTTGCTCGCAACCGCTCCGTCCTTACCGCCTCGTCGCGCGCGGTGGCAAGAGCTACTTCATTCTGACGGGCCTCAACGCCCGCATCTTCGATGGTCGTTTCCATAACAGGTTTCTCCTTTGTGCGGGCTGCTGCCCGTTGCGTTTCAACTACTGGTGCAAGATTTGAAAGCACATTACTTGGTTGCTCTGGTGACGTTCCGGATGCTGACATGAAATTCGTGTTCGCGTCGGCAGGGACTGGCACCAGCGAAATCTCGAACGGCTCCCAATCGATCGCTGTGAACTCTCTGCGTTCCTGACCCTTGGGTGTTGTGTCGATTTTCTTGTAGATCCACATGCCTGCGCTCAAGTTCTGAATGATCCCGCCCTTCACGTCATTCCAGATCGGCGTAACAGCATCCCGCTTGCTGAATTGGATAGTAGCCAGGCCAGTGGTCTTCTTTGCCCATGCTTTGCGCACTACGCCCAATTGGCTCTCGACACCGTAGGCGGCGTGCGAGTCG
>CAIRSA010000076.1 GCA_903881085.1 uncultured Acidobacteriia bacterium | reverse complement strand
CCGCCGCCCCCCCCCCGCGACCGTAAGCAAGCGGTTCTGCATAAGGGAGCAGACTTCAGAATGGTGACTTTGCGTGACATTGAGGTGGCGTACAAACGGATCAAGGATTCCATTTACATTTCGCCGTTCGTGGAATCGCGCCATTTTTCCGAACTGACCGGAAACACCATCCTGTTCAAACTGGAAAATTTGCAGATGACCGGCTCGTTCAAAGAGCGCGGGGCGCTGAACAAGATTCTGACGCTGACGCCGGAAGAGCAGGCGCGCGGCGTGATTGCTGCGTCGGCGGGCAACCATGCGCAGGCGGTCTCGTATCATTCCACGCAGCGCGGCATTCGCGCGCAAATCTGCATGCCGCTGGCTACGCCGCTGGTGAAAGTGTCGGCCACCAAACGCTTCGGCGGCGAAGTGATTCTCTATGGCAACAGCTACGACGAAGCTTACGCCGAAGCACAGCGCCGCGCGGCGGCAGAGAACCTGACGGTGCTGCACGCGTTCGATGACGATATGGTGATCGCGGGCCAGGGCACCATCGGTCTGGAGATGTTGCAGCAGAACCCGTTCATTGAAGCGATCGTATGTCCCATCGGCGGGGGCGGGCTGATCGGCGGCATCGCCTGCGCGGTGAAGGAGACCAATCCGAAGATCCGCATCATCGGCGTGCAGACGGCGCGCATTCCATCGATGCGTGCAGCGATCGATGCTCACGCGCCGGTAACGCTTGCCGCGGCGCCGACCATCGCCGATGGCATCGCGGTGCGTCGCGCTGGGGACCACACATTGCCCTTGGTTGAAAAGTACGTGGACGAGATTGTGATGGTGGAGGAAGAGGAAATCGCTTACGCAATTCTGATGCTGCTGGAGCGCGAGAAGACGCTGGCGGAGGGCGCGGGCGCGGCTGCAGTGGCGGCGCTGCTGCATCACAAGACATCCTGCAAAGGCTTGCGAACTGGTGTGTTGGTTTGCGGTGGAAACATCGACGTGACGCTGCTTTCGCGCATCATCGAACGCGGTCTGGTGAAAGATGGGCGGCTGGTGCGACTACGCATCAAGCTGCCGGATCATCCTGGGTCGTTGCAGCGGCTCACCGTGTTGATCGCCGATCAGAAGGCGAACATAGTTGAAACCAGCCATAATCGCGCTTATTATGGAGTAAATCTGGGAGAAACGTTGGTAGACATCACCATGGAGACGAAGGGCGCCGATCACGTGCGCGAATTGCAGCAGGCGTTGAATGACGGCGGGTATCCGCATGAGAGAGTGCAATGACATCGCGCGAGGATATTCAAAGAGCGGCGGAGCGCATTGCGCCGTATCTGCGCGTGACGCCGACGATGTATCTGTCCGGCGGTGCGTTTGGATACGAAGGTCCGCTGACGTTGAAGTTCGAGCTGATGCAGTGTACCGGATCGTTCAAACCGCGCGGGGCGTTCAATAAAATTCTGAGCAGTTCGATTCCCGCGTCAGGCGTGATTGCGGCGTCGGGCGGGAATCATGGCGCCGCTGTCGCCTATGCGGCGCGCGCGCTGGGTACGCATGCGGAGATCTATGTACCGGAGATTTCCAGCCCGGTGAAAGTGGCGCGACTTCGTGAATATGGGGCGGAGATTCACATCGTCGGCGAGGACTACATCGCCGCGCTGGCGGCGAGCAATCATCGCGCGCGGCAGACCGGGGCGCTGGTGGTGCATGCGTACGATCAGCCGGAGGTGATCGCGGGGCAGGGAACTACCGGCATGGAGTTTTCGAAACAGGCGCCTGACCTTGATACGGTGTTGGTGGCGTGTGGTGGCGGTGGGTTTATCGCTGGTATCGCCGCGTGGTT
The DNA here is from genome assembly GCA_903881085.1 of uncultured Acidobacteriia bacterium. Taxonomy (GTDB): domain Bacteria; phylum Acidobacteriota; class Terriglobia; order Bryobacterales; family Bryobacteraceae; genus CAIRSA01. The sequence goes on along the minus strand of CAIRSA010000076.1, from coordinate 8,610 downwards.
TCGCGGCGATGTGCGCGTGGTGGGCGTGGAGCCGGAGCGTTCGCCGTCGCTGGCAATGGCCCTGGTGGCGGGGTATCCGTTGGAAGTGGAAGTGGGCGGCGTAGCTGCGGATTCATTGGGTGCGCGCTCGGTGGGTGCGCTGGCGTTTGAGATTGCGCAGCAGTTTATTGAGCGGGTTGTGCTGGTGGAAGACGAGGCGATTCGTGCGGCGCAGCGCGCGTTGTGGTCAGAGATGCGTGTGATTGCCGAGCCTGGAGGCGCGACCGCGCTGGCGGCGCTGCATTCGGGGGCTTACAAACCTACTCCCGGTGAGCGCGTGGGCGTGTTGGTTTGCGGCGGAAATACCGAGCCGTTTGGAGCGAGTTAGAGGTGGGGCGGATTGGTAATCTGCGACAGAGTGGTACTCGGCCTTCCGGACATGTGAAAAAAAGCCGAATGCCATTCGGCCGCAGAGTGCCACTCCAATGTCGCTTACATTGACCAGAACGACGCGGCGCATTTGGGGTCTGACACCTTTTTTCGGCCGCTTTCTTGTCCGCCATAGCTTTAGCGAAGGTGGATGCCGAAAATGGGCTGTCTGACCCCAATTGCCCTACACCGCAATGCCCCAATGAACCGCTCACCCAATCGGGACCTCGCCACAAAACCTCCAATGTAAGCGACATTGGAGTGTCGCTCTGCCCTAAGTTACCAGCTACGCAAACCTTCCGTGAGTTCGATGTAAGTGCCCCACGGGTCAGTGATGAATCCAATTGCGATGCCCAGTGTGGGCACGTTGCGGTAGGGCATGTTGATCTTCACGCCGTCTGCTTCCAACTTCTTCATAAACGCTTCCAGGCCTTTGACCTCGAAGCCGATGTGATCGATGGCGCTGCCCTTGGTTCCTATCACCGGCGTCTCGGACTTTGAGAACGACAGGTTCACCCCAGGCAGATCGCCGGCTTCGAACTTGCCGCGCATCCCCGGCTTTGCGCTGAACGTTTTCACATACCACGCCTTTACTTCCTTTTCGTTTTCGTTGAAGAAGTGGATGTGGTGATGGGCGACCGGCGCCGACATCGTCGCGTCCTGGCTCAGTTCGAGTCGGACGTCATCAGGCGTGAGCGTGAAGGCCTGATGCGTTTCGGGATTCTCGCTGGTGATCTTGAAGCCCGCTGCTTTCAGCTTGGCGACGGCAGCGTTCACGTCCTTCACTTTGAAGCCAAGGTGATTCACGGTGGTGCCGGCACTGCCGGTTTTCGGTTCACCCTTGGTGACCAGTACGATCACGTCAGGGAACTTGAAGAACGTCATCTTTCCCTTGGTGACGGGCGTGCCGCCCATGCCTTCGACCCAGAATTTGTGGTGCGCATCCAGGTCTTTTCCGGTCAGATGCAAGTGGCCCATTGCCACGCCGGCATCATTCGGAGCCGGCAGTTGCGCCATTGCGAAGTTCATTGTCAGCACGCCCATCAATAAGTATTTCATTTGCCCTTCTTTGTGAATCCAGGTCCAATCTCCACATCTGTGGACGCAGCGGCCATGGCTTCGGCTTTCGGTACGAGGCCGAGAATTACACGCAGTTCGCGGTCGATCGTTTCGCGCATGTCGGGATTATCCTTGAGAAACTGACGGGCGTTTTCGCGGCCCTGTCCGATGCGTTCGCCGCGGAAGCTGTACCACGAACCGCTCTTTTCGACGAAGTTGTGGGCCACGCCGAGATCGATCAGATCGCCTTCGCGCGAGATGCCTTCGCCATAGATGATGTCGAATTCTGCTTCGCGGAAGGGCGAGGCAACTTTGTTCTTCACGATCTTGACCTTGGTTCGGTTGCCGGTGACTGTTTCGCCATCCTTGATGGCGGCGATACGGCGGATGTCGGCGCGGACGCTGGAATAGAACTTCAGCGCGCGGCCGCCCGAGGTGGTTTCCGGATTGCCAAACATGACGCCGATTTTTTCGCGGATCTGGTTGATGAAGATGAGGCAGGTATTGCTCTTTGAAACCACGCCGGTGAGCTTGCGCATGGCTTGCGACATGAGGCGGGCCTGGATGCCGACGAAGGCGTCGCCCATTTCGCCATCGAGTTCGGCTTTGGGGACCAGCGCGGCCACGGAGTCGACCACAAGCACATCGATGGAGCCGGAAGCGATCAGTGAGTTGGTGATTTCCAGGGCCTGTTCGGCGTAGTCGGGCTGAGAGACGAGCAGGTTATCGACATCGACGCCGAGCTTCGCGGCATAGATAGGATCGAGGGCGTGTTCCACGTCGACGAAGGCTGCCATGCCGCCTGCCTTCTGCGCTTCGGCAACTACCTGCAAGGCGACTGTCGTTTTGCCCGAGGATTCCGGTCCAAAGATTTCGATGATTCTGCCGCGCGGGAAGCCGCCTACGCCGAGAGCGTAATCGAGCGAGATCGAGCCCGACGAGATGGCGCTGATGGGTATGATGGCTTCTTTCGAGCCAAGGCGCAGGACGGAGCCCTTTCCGAACTGCTTTTCAATTTGGCCTAGTGCGGCGGTTAGGGCGCGAGCGCGCTCTTTTTCATCCATGGTTGTTGCCTCTTTCTGAGGGAGTGAATTTTGATTATATAACTAATTGGGGTCGCGTGGGTGTAAAGGTTTACACTTCGGTGTTGAGTACGGCGTCTTTGCCGAAAATCACGCGGATCAATTCTATTGCCGCCTTGTTCTTGCGGGCCGGATCGCTCTCATCAACAAAACGATCATAAGAGCGCTGGAGTCTATCCTGGCTTCTGCTTTGCCGAACACTTTGTATTGAAGCGGCTTTGATGCGAGTGGCCATACTCGAAGAATAACAAACTTGTCGACGCTCGGCTTGGCGCTATAAAAAAGCGTCCCGACGAATCGGGATGCGGCAGACACGAGTGTCCGCGCCAAGTTGCAGTGGGGGGCACATCGAGGTTCGGCGAACATTACCTGGAAACCGCAAACAGTGGCTTGTTGCTTGTCGCGGCGCCGATGGTTACCTGCAGCGGATAGTCCCCCGCGGCCAAGTCGGGCACGGTGAAGTTGATTTGCATCAGGCCCTGGAAGCGCGGGGTGAGGCCGGCGAAGAGCACTGTGGCGCGAGTGGTTCCCAGTTGCACCGTAGTGGCCTGGGTTTCGCGGGCTAGCGGCGAATCGGGCGTGGGGCGGCCTGTTGGCACAGGGTTATCAACGGGGCCTGAACCGATCAGGTAGAGCACCACGGATGTCCCAACCTTGGCTGGATTGGTAGGGCCGTTCACTGTGCCATCGGCGTTTTGGACCACGGCCCGATTGGTTCCATAGATCAAGATGCTGGGGGCGGCCTGCTGCACCGTTATTGGTTCAGACGGGCTGGCCGTGCCGGCGGATGAAACTACGACCGCGCCAGCGCCCACCGCGGCTTCGGCCGGCAGTTGGAAGATCATTTGGGTGGGACTTACATAGATGAGCGGGGAGGCCACTCCGTTGACCAGCACCTGCGCTCCCGCCAACGTTACGGGCAGTGACGGGCCGGCTGCGGCGCTGGCGGTCGAGGTGGTCAGGTTTGTTCCATAGATATCTACTAATGAGCCGGGTGAGAGGGCGCTGGCGACGCCGCCATGGATGACTACTCCGCCCTTGGCGATTGCTGGGCCGGCTGCGGAGATCAGCGTTTGCCACACCCCGCGGCCATGCGTTCCGGCGGCGAGCAGGTTGCCTTGCAGGGCCAGCGCGGGGACGGCGGCACGGGGCAAGCCGGTGGCAAATACATTCCAGGTTGCACCGCCATCCGTGGTTGCGTACACTCCGGCGAGTGTTCCGGCAAAGAGGGTTGCAGGCGTGGCGCGGAAGTCGGCGACCATCGATAGAACGGGGGCTTGAGGCAGGTTGCCGGTGGCGTTGCGCCATGTCTTGCCACCATCGGTGGAGCAGAAGACAAGGCCCGAGGTGTAGACATCGCGCGAAACGCAGAGTGCATTGGGGTCCGCGGGATTCACGGCGATGGCGGAGATGTTGAGTGCATCGGGTAGGTCGCGCGGGGTCCAGGTGGGGTTCGCAGCAGTGGAGTTTGCTGTGTAGAACATGTGCCCGCCGGCGGCGGCATAAACGATGCGTGGATCGGAGGTGGCGACGGCCAGCGCGGAGATGGCCTCCGAGGTTGTCCAGCCATTCGAGTTGGTGCTGGTGATGGCGTTCCAACTGATGCCACCGTCGGTGGAGAGCAGGATTCGGGTAGTTCCGATGAGGAGGCGGTTGACGTTGGCCGGGTCGGCAACCATTGGATAGTAGAACAGCCGGTCTTCATTCGCCGGATCGTCAACTACGCCGTTGGAGACCGGAAATGTTCTGCCGCCATCGCTTGAGCGTGAAAAGAGGATGGTGCTATCTTCGCGCACCTGATAGACGCGGCGCGGATCCGCCGGGTGAATGATGGTAACGCCGCCATCGCCACGCTGGCGGCGGGCCCAGCGGATGGAGTTTGAGAAGACGATGGTGCCGGTATCCTGCGTGCCGCCGATGGCCGTGTTGGGGTCGGTAGGGTGCAGTGCGAGGCCCATGAATTGGGCAATTTCGAGGTTGGCGTTGAGGTTGGTCCAGACGGTATTGACGGCATCGTCAAGCCGCCAGATGCCGCCATCGTTGCCATTGAGCAGGCGGCCCTTCGCGTCGAAGGCAAGGGCGTGGTGGTCACGATGCGGCCCGTCTGTTTCGCCAGTTCCGAGGGCGGTCCAACTGTCGCCTCCGTCCGCACTGCCGATGACGCAGAGGCCTGCCATGTAGACGTTAAGCGCATTGGCGGGGTCAACGGAGATGGCGCTGTGATAGTCGCCCGCCGTGGCGAGAACATTGTGATAGGAGCCGAACTCCGGGCAGTATTGATCGTTGACGGAGATGGAGAGACGGCGCCAGGTGGAGCCGCCGTTGGTGGTTTTGAAAACGGCGTAGAGACTGTTTGACGTAAGGCTCACCTGGACGATGGAAACGAAAATAGTGCCGGGGCTGGATGGCGCAAGCGCGAGTGAGATGCGGCCAAACTTGGTCTGTGTTGCGCCGGTGATGGTGACTAGATTCCAAGTGGTGCCGGCATCGGTGGATTTGTAAAGGCCATTGACGGCGTTGCCCAGGTGATCGCCAAAGGCGGCGTAGAGGATTTGTGGATTGGTTGGATCGATCAGCAGGTCAGTGCAGGCGGCGCTGGTGGTGATGCGGGCTGTCACCTGCGTCCAGGTGGTGCCCCCGTCGGTCGAGCGCCAAACGCCAGTGTTGCCATCCAGTCCTTCGCTGGCCTTGGGGCCGACGGCAACAAATACGATGTTTTCATCGCGCGAGGAGACAACAATTTTGGAGACGGTGCGGCGGTTGAAGAGGGTGCCGCCCAGCAGGGTCCAGGTGGTGCCGCTGTCTGTGGATTTGAGGATCCCGCGGCCGGAATAGATGTTGTAGCGGCGTTCGCGCAGTTGCTTGGATGGTCCGTTGTTGGCTTCGCCGGTGCCTGCGTAAATGACGCGGCGGTTTGACGGGGCAACGGCAACGGCGCCGATGGCCAGAGACGCTTGCGAGTCCGTGAGTGGACTCCATGTCTGTCCGCCATTGCTTGTCTTCCAGACGCCACCTCCGGCAGCGCCGAGGTAGACAGTGTTCGCGTCCGTTGGGTCAGTAGCGATGGAGGTTACACGGCCGGCGGTGTCTTCAATGTAGCCGGTGCTTCCGTCGGAGGCAGGCATTGGACCGATTGAGGTCCATTTTCCGGCGGTGATTGGTATGGAATCAGCCGCGATTGCAACGCCAGCGCCAGTTACGATGGCAGCAAAAAAAATGGCTCTCATACTGAGACCGATTATAGCGGACTCAGTCAGTCCAGTTTAGAACTTCGGCGCGTAGTAGCCCTTGCGGCATCGCACGATCAGTTCCTTGCGCGACTTCACGCGCAGGTTCACGTTGTGAAACAGACCGTCGTTATGCTCGGGTTCCGGGCGGTAGAGGATGCTGTACTGGTGGCGCAATTCGCCCTCAGGTCCCTAGTTTGTGTTCTCGCCCAACAGCGTGAGGTCCAAACCCTTGAATCGCCGGAAGCCTCGATCCAAACTAACAAGGCCTATGCCGGAGCTGATCGCGAAGGAGGCCAGATAGGCGTCAGTAACTAGTTTGGAGGACGCGATCGGGAGTTTGAGAAAGGAGGCTATGCACGGCTCAATCGAGAGCGGCTCGTGCATGAATTCGAGGCGCTCGTCTTCGAGCAACAGTTCAAACTGACTCCAAGCCGCCAGTAATGTCATCGCATCCCCTCCCATCACGGTGGGGTTCGCCAACAGGCGGATGACACCCAACTGAACGATGCGGCAGAAGCATACCTCTCCCTCGCCTCGGTCCTCGAACCATCGAGCCGCTAAGCGGTGGTGTTCATGGCGCGAAGCGAGTAGCGCTAAACCAATATTCACGTCAACCAAATATCGCTTGATCAATTTGCTTGGGCGTCAAATCCCTGATCAACGGGGAATTCCTGCTGCCCACTGTTGGAAGAGGACGGCGAACTTTCTTTTTTGCAGGTTCGAGTTTTTGTTCCACTGCGGCGACAAAAAACGCGCGCAAAGAGATCCCCGAAGCGGCGGCTTGGACTTTAGCTTTCTTTAGAAGTTCATCGGGAAGTTCAATCGTCGTCCTCATGACATAAATATGCCATATTGCGCCGATCATGACAATCCATAAAGGCGCTTGTATGATTGTGGGAGGCGACGGGCTTAAGCCCTCCGCAGGCTGAAGCCTACCCTACATCCTGTTAGAATTTCGGCGCGTAGTAGCCCTTGCGGCATCGCACGATCAGCTCCTTGCGCGACTTCACGCGCAGGTTCACGTTGTGGAACAGACCGTCGTTATGCTCGGGTTCCGGGCGGTAGAGGATGCTGTACTGGTGGCGCAGTTCGTTGGAGATGTTTTCGAACGACTGCACCAGGTCCTGCGGCTTGAAGGGGAAGAAGCTGAGCCCGCCGGTTTCGGCTGCGAGATACTTCAGAATCTTGTCGCCATCGGTTTCGATCTTGCTGATGTTGGTGGAGATGGAATAGATGACCACGTCGGCCTTCTGCGCCATTTCCAGGGCCTGGTCGCGGGTGTAGCGGCTGTTATTGTCTTCGCCATCGCCAAGGATGATCATGGCGCGGCGGAATTTATGGCGTGGCTGATCCTGCATCAGCTTGTCGCGGCAGGCGAAGTAAATCGCGTCGAACATGGCCGTGCCACCGCCGGGACGCAAGCCCTGCAGGCCTTTTTGCAAGGCGCGGACATCGTCGGTGAGATCGGTGACGAGGCCTACTTCAGTGTCGTAGCTAACTACCATGGCGCGGTCCTGACGTGGACGGACCACGCTGTTGATGAACTCGGCGGCGGTCTCCTGCTGGAACTTGAAGCGTTCTCGGATGCTGTTGCTGGTATCGATCAGAATGCCCAGGCGCAGCGGCAGATCGGATTCGGCGACGAACTCCAGTACCTTCTGTTCGGACTTCTTTTCGAAGACCTGGAAGTCATCTGCCTTTAGATCGGTGACGAAACGGCCCTTCTTATCGCTGACGGTGAACAGCAGGTTGACGCGCGAAACGTCAAGCACGATGCGGTTCGGATCGCGTTCGGGGTCGACTTTTTGTTGTCCGCAAAGCACGCCGGCGACAACGGAGACGGCTAAAAATCTCTTTAACATGCGAGTGAATCTATTATAACGTTGAGTTCGGGTGGGAGCGCGGATTCCACTGTAACAAGTTCACCGTGGGCCGGGCTGGTGAAGGTGATTCGGTGCGCATGCAGGAAGAATCGTGGCAGCGCCGGAGCGCCATAGAGGCTGTCGCCCACCACTGGATGACCGATGCTGGAAAGGTGGACACGGATCTGATGCGTGCGGCCCGTGCCGATAGTGACTTCGAGCAGCGTGTGTTTTTCGAAGCGGCGCAGCACGCGGTAATCTGTCAGCGCGGAGCGGCCGCTGGCCAGGCGCGAGGTCATCTTGGTGCGATGAATAGGGTCGCGGGCGATCGGTTTGGTGATGCGGCCTTCGTCCGTTTTGATCACGCCATGGACCAGGGCGAGATAGATCTTTGTGACGCTGCGGCCGGCGAACTGATCGGCCAGATGGCGGTGCGATGCGTCGTCGCGGGCAACCAGAATCACGCCGCTGGTGTAGCGGTCCAGCCGGTGTACGATGCCAGGACGCATGTCGCCGCCCAGTTTAGAAAGGGTCTGGAAGCGGTGGATCAGGGCGTTGACCAGCGTGCCGGTGTGGTTGCCGTTGCCGGCGTGGACCACCATGCCGGCGGGTTTGTTGATGGCGATTACGCTCGGGTCTTCATAAAGCACATCGAGCGGGATGTCCTCGGCTTCGGCTCTTAGCTGGGGCAGTTCGAGCGGAGTTACTTCGAGTTGTTCTGCGGCGCGAACCGCATAGGAGGGCTTCAGCGCTCGGCCGTCTGCTGTTACATTTCCGGCTTTGATCCACTCCTGCAATCGGGCGCGGCTGTATTGGGGAAGCACTTCCTGTAGGTAATGATCGAGACGCTTACCGGCGTCGGTTACGGCGGGCAAAAATGTCACTGGTTTTTCAGATGCTCTCTTTCGCTCAGTCGAGAAACCGCTCCCTCACGGTCGCGGCTCGGTGAACGCCCAGAGCCGCGACCGT
>CAIRSA010000075.1 GCA_903881085.1 uncultured Acidobacteriia bacterium | reverse complement strand
TGATTGAGCGCGGTTTGTCGGCGGGACTTTCGGCCCAGCGCATCTATCAGGATCTGATTGCCGGTCATGCGTTCACCGGCGGGTATGATGCGGTGAAACGCTTCGTGCGCCAACTGGCAAACCGGACGGAGCTGCCGTTTCGCCGGATGGAATGCGCGCCGGGCCAGGAGTTGCAGCAACCAGTCGAGATAGATGGCATCACAACGCTGCTCAGGCGTGAGGCGACCCAGTGCCGCAGCCAAACCTTTCCAATCCATGAGGTGCGTCTCCGTCAACCAATCAGCGCGGGCTGGATGAATCGCAGCTTCGATGGCTTTTCGGTAGAAGATTGGCATGGCGAATGGTGGTTATTGGAAACAGGTCACGCGGCAGCGGCGGTCTCGTAAAATTCGTGGATGGTCGTGACCAATTCGTCAATTTCCACCGGCGAAAATAATCCCTCTGGCCCTTGGGGTGCGATGTCGGTGAAGGGCGATTCGTAAAGCAAATCCGGATCCATCGCGCCGTAGGTAGTCAGGTGGTTGATGATCATGTCCACGAACTCGATTTGGTTGGCGTTGAATGTTTTTTTGGACAGGAATTTGGCGAAGGCACGCTTGGCGGCCTCCCGGTCCATGCCCACAAGGGAGCGCACAAACAAGCCCAAGCCTTTCGACTCCTGTTTGGCCCGCTCAATTTCCCCGGCGCTACCAACACCATTTTCCGCCAGTATCCGTTCAAGATCGGCCAAGTCCCCGGGCATGAGGGGAGCATTCATCCGCAGTTTGTAGATGGCGAACTCGTTCTGATGTTCTCGCAAAAACGCGCGGGCCTTGTCCCGGAATTTTTCAAAGGAATCGCCGACGGTAAAGCCGGGCAAATCCACCTTGGTCTCGTCCCCCAGCTCATCCTTAAAGTCAGTGTAGATCGGCTTACGCTGCGCTTTTTCTATCAATTTGATGAGCGCCCGCAGACGGCGGCGGACGGTTTCCAGCATCGGGGTGGTCACGTCCTGCCACCATTCGTCGGTCTGGATGTCCTGAATGAGCGGCATCTGTTCATGCACCATCGGGATGCTGGATTTTTCCTCCAGCAGCCCTGCAATAGCCTTCACCTGGTCGCTGAGCCGCTTGAACGCCGGTTCAACGCGCAATACCGCCAATTGCAGATTCAACATGAGCAGATCGAAGCGTTTCGCTTCTTCCTCTTCCGCTTCCAGCTCGGACGGCAGGCCGGCAACCTCCTCGGACAGTTCCGCCATGGATTCCAGCTTTAGGTCAGCCCATGCATCCGGCTCGGAATATTTTTCGACCAGCCGGCGTTTGGCCCGGACGACGAAATTCTCCACATTCATCGCCGCGACTTCATCGTGCAGCATCGCTGCGATTTCGCGCCGCAAATCCGACTCCTTCTCCGGGCCTTCCTTGGCCACGCCGGACAATTTGCGATCCAACTCGCTAATCAATTCCAAGCGCGTCTTGAACAGCCGCTTGCCGAGCGATTCACCGAGCGCACCCTCGGTCGTTTCCGGGTTCTGGCTAAAAAACTCAAGGTTCTGGCAATAATCAAAGATGTAGAAAAATTCCTTGTGCTTGCCGGGCGCGAATAAATCAGGACACAGCCGCGTGCCGCGTCCGACCATCTGCCAGAATTTCGTCTTGGACCGCACCAGTTTGAAAAAGACCAAGTTCACCACCTCCGGGATGTCAATGCCGGTGTCGAGCATATCCACGGAAATGGCGATGTGCGGCGCTTTATTCTTCTGCGACAAATCATCAATCAGGCTTTGCGCGTATTCGGTCTTGAACGTAATTGTCCGCGCGAAAGTGCCCTTGTAGTGCGGATAGTTGATATTGAACCGGTCGGCGATGAAATCTGCGTGGGCCTGATTCTTGGCGAAGATGATGGTTTTGCCGAGCCGGTCGCCACCCGCCACCTTTTGTCCGCGCGTCATCAAGTGCTCCAACACCTTGTCCACGGTGTCTTTGTTGAACAGCCACTTGTTCACCGCCTCGGCTTCGACGTAATCCGGCGTGCTGCCGTCCTCGCTCCATTCCTGCGCATCCCACTGCTCCTTTTCTTCCTCGGACAAATCTTCGTATTTGATGCCCTCGCGCTGGAACTTGACGGGCACAGACACGGGCTGCGCCGGCACGAGGTATTTGTCGGCCACGGCATCCGCCAACTCGTAGGCGTCTGTCGGCACACCCTTTTCGAGGTCGAAGAGGCCGTAAGTATTCCGGTCGATGTCTTCTCGTGGCGTTGCGGTCAGGCCCACGAGTAGCGAATCGAAGTATTCAAAGATGGCGCCATACTTCTGATAAACCGACCGATGCGCCTCATCAATGATGATGAGATCAAAATGCCCCACGCCAAACCGCCGTTGGCCGTCCTTCGTCTCGTCAATCAGCCCCATCATCGTCTGGTACGTGGATACAAACACTCGGCCCTCGGTATCCTTTTCGGTGACGAGGTTTACGGGCGACGCTTCGGGCAGATGTTTCTTGAATGCGTTCACCGCCTGATTCACCAGCGCCACGCGGTCGGCGAGGAACAGCGCCCGCTTTACCAAGTTGCAGCGCATGAGCAAATCGGTCAGCGCGATTGCCAGGCGCGTCTTGCCCCCGCCGGTGGCCTGCACTACGAGCGTCTTGCGGTCATGGTCTATCTCGAACGCCTCACCGATGCGCCGGACGCCGCGTGTCTGGTAGTAACGGTCAATAATCGCCGCGTTGATCTTCGCCTCCGCCAGTTTCTTGCGCGTCGTGCGGCGCTGAATCAATAATTCCAACTCGGCTTTCTTGTAAAAGCCCTGCACTGGGCGCGGAGGATAATTCGTATCATCCCAAATCCAATGCTCATAGCCGTTGGAGTAAAAGATGATGGGCCGCCGCCCGAACTGCTTTTCCAGGCAATCGGCATACAGCTTGGCCTGCTGTTGTCCTACGCGCGGGTCGCGTTTCGTGCGCTTGGCCTCATTCAACGCGAGCGGCAAGCCGTCATCGCCCCAGAGCACATAATCCACGAAGCCCTCGCCGCTGCTATTGGGCATCC
>CAIRSA010000074.1 GCA_903881085.1 uncultured Acidobacteriia bacterium | reverse complement strand
GGTATCTCCAACATTTGGCATCGGTTGCATGCAACGTGCTCGTCACCTGCCGGGTGACTCGCATTGCGGGCAGTCTCGTGTGGGGCAAACCGGGGACAGCCCGCATGATTCCGGCAAAAGACGCCGGAAACATGTAGGCAGTCCCTGGTTTGCGCAGTCTCGCCACCCATCCGAATTTGCCGTCGACTGCTCTATTCAGGTTTATGGTGTTTCCCGAGCCCCCAGCACGGGGAGCGTGGTGAGGCGCAGATGCGTGGCGCCATAGGGCAGCATCGTCATGACCTCGGGCTGGGCATCGGATTTGGATTCCTCGAGCGTCGGCATGTTTTCCGGATTCGGCGTCTTGCCACCTCTCCACCAGGAGGGAATTCTTTTCAGGGAAACTTCAAGCCGGACCGGAGCCTCGCTGGCAAGGAAGGGATTTTCGGTGACGGGAGATTCAATCACCTTGATCTGTCTCAGGACATCCCCCACGGGGTGCTGGATTCCATATCGCCACTCGCTCACGGGAGAAAACTCCAGGAACGGGAAGGCTTGATAGGTTTTTCCGTGCAGGTCTTTGAGCTCGGGCGTTTCATGGGGGAGTTCCACACGCTTCTCCTCAATCTTCAGTGAAAAGACGAGCGGACCTCTGGTCAGCGAGACGGCTATCATGGGGATCGAGTTTTCGTTGAACCAGTTCTCCGTGCGGACCTTCATCGGGAGGGTGAGTTGCACCGAGTCTCCGTCGGCGAACTCGCGGGAGACCACCGCAAAGGTGCCGCGCTTGGCCGCCACGTCAACGGGCTTGCCATTCACCTTGACCGTGGCGCCCTCGCACCATCCGGGGATTCGCAACTGGAGACCGAAGGTGGTTGGCTTGGCGGTCTTGACCTTGAAATTCACGCTCTCGCGGAAAGGATAATCCGTCTCCTGGGTGACGGTGATGTCGCTGCCGTTCACCTTTGTTTTAACCTCCGAGGGCCCGTAGAGCACAGCGGCAAGTCCGCCATCTTGTGTTTTCATCCACTGGCGGATGACGTAGTTCGGCATGGCGCGGTTGAGGTTGCCCGCGCAGCATTCGGTGTGGTGCACGGGACGATAGCACAGCATGCTCGAATCCATGTTTCTCCAACTGGTTGGATTCAGCAGGATTTGGTTGGCGGCCGAAAAATACTGAAATTGTTTGAAATCCTTGGTCACCGCGCCAGGCAGGGCATTAAAGGTATCCCGCTCGATCATATCGGCCCACCTGACATCTCCGGTAGCCATGAACAGGTAGCCAAGACTCCAAGCCCAATCGGCAATAACGCAGGTCTCATGCTTGGAGTGGAAGGCTGTCTGATGAAGAAACTCGGAGCTGACAAGGCAACCATCGGGCATCAGATTTTTATTAGCGATCTTGGCGTAGATTGCATTGGCGAATTGCAAGGCCTTGGGATTCCCCGTGTAGAGAAAATCCAGCGGCAGGAGCTTGGTATATTCCGCAGCCGAGACGCCGTGCTCAATCACTGGCTCGAAGGACTCAACCTGGTCCTCGTTTAGGAATGTGCCATTTCCCTTGTAGCGTCCGTCCATCAAGCGATCACACACCTTCGTGGCGTAGCTCAAAAGCTCGGGATTGCCGGTCATCCCGTAAAGAGTGAAGGCAATCTCCGCACTCACCGGTTCGCGATCCGGGCTGCCCGTGTTCCCCGTTTTCAATCCGGGTTGGGTGGCTATGAGATTGCGAGTGAGGATGTCGGCGATCTTCGGGTTTCCCGTGGCCGAATATTCCGCTAGAAGACCCCGCCCGGCCACGCTGTTGGGCCAGGCCCATTTGGAGTCGCCGATCTGGGTGTCCGTGGAGGTGGCCAGCAGGTGGGCGAGCATGTTGCGATTGCGCTCCCGGACAAACGGCGAGTCGATGAGGTGGTCGAGCCGGAGGTTGCCGTCGAAGAAATAACCACTCTGCTCGTAGGGCCACCAGTCCACTGGTTTCGGACGGTAAGGACATGGGGGAATGACGCCGGTCAACATGCAGGTGTTGTAGGGATAGCCCATGTTCTCGGGGTAACCACCCATCCCCTCAGCCTGCCGCTGGAGCCATTGGTTGATCCAACCTCGAGGTTGGATGGAACCGACATTGATTTCCGCGAAGGCGCCATGATAGGCCACCCCTGCCGGCGTGATATGGGCACCGCGTTGTTTGTTGGTTTGGGCGGCGTGGGCAGCGTGGCTGGAGCCGAGCAATGGCAGTCCGATCGCGATGCCGGAGGTGCGGAGGAACTGGCGGCGATTGAAGGATGAGTAGTGGTTCATTTATTCCTCTTTTTGTTCAAATTCTTTTCTTCGATAGGCGGCGTCCGCTGCGGCCTCAACTCGAATGACTCGTAACCGGAAGGGGCGGAGCATAAGAGACCGGTTGGGTGATTTCAATCTTGCGCCCGGCCCCCGGCTATGGGGAGTGTTTTCCTGTGGTTTTACCGTAAAAGTTATTACTTTTCAAATAGTTAGCGAAGGGAAATCCACCCAAAAAATGGATCGGATGGCCAGAAAGATAAAACTCCGCAAGCCCGCAGCATGCCAGGTATGCCAAGGGCGGACCTGGTGCGGCGAATCACGACCTATCCGGTGCACCTGAAGGGTGAGCTAAAAGGCAAGCAGATCCACGTCGGGCGAGTGGCCTTATTGTGTGTAGTCAAAACTCCACGCTGTCTTGAAATCAGCAACTTGTGCTCCTCCGCCGCTGGCCAGCCGCAGCCACGTTAACCGGGAAAGAGCAGTTGAACTCCTCTGGAGAAGCTATCTTAATCATTTGGCATCGGTTGCATGCAACTTGCTCATCACCCGCCGGGTGACTCGCATTACGGGCAACAGCTTTTTCAAGGTTAAAGGGATTCGGGATCGTTTTTATAGGACCCGGCAAAACGCGCTTAACCAGGGCGAGACCGGCATCAAGGACGGACCGCAATCTCCTGCATCCGATCCGGCGACCGGAGGGTCTCCAGTCCGCGACGTTGCCGATACGGACGCAGTTCCTCCAAGTGCCGGCGCAAGTAGCCCAACAGGAGACGCCGTTGACTGGACCCCGCGGATCCTTCGTCAACCAGCGTAGGCTCCAGCAAAGCAACCCGGCTGTAAATCGCGCGCCAACGCTTTTTCACTGCGTCGTCGGTCAAATCGTGGCGCGCTGCGAAATCTTTGTCCGACCAGCCAAGAAGCGCCGCTTCCAGCAGTTTCTGCTGTCCTGTCGAGAATCCAAATCGAGGCAGAACACGATGGAAGACGAACGACATGGCATACGCCGGGTTTGCTGCCGCACGCTCCGCCGTGTACTTCAAAAGGACGTTTTCAGCGATGCCGGAATCGTCCACCTTCCCGTGCAATTCCAGCCCCAGGCCTGCGAGAATCAACGCCCGTTTCGGATCGCTCACTTCCTGCCAGAACTCCGCCAAACCGTATCCCTCGTGGGCGAAACAGAAGCTTTCATACGCAATACGAAACAGAAGCCCACCTTCCACCTCAGTATATTCACGGAGGTCGGGTTGGCAGAATAAAACGGCAAGCGACAAATTGTCTTCCGCATTGGCGGCACCAATTTGTTCCTGCGTCAGGAAAGGCGATCCGCCGTCAAGAGCGGATTCGAGCAGAGAGCGGCGGAAGGGTATCGCCGGCCGTTGAAGCGCCTGCGCAAGCGACGCAGGAGCGACGAACGCACTCAAGCCGAACCAGCGCAGTCTCTCGCCCTCGCCTTCGTCAATGACGTAAGTCTTAACGACCTCGGCTTCCATCAGCTTCGGAATCAAGCCTGGCAGTTCACGCCAGATACCGGCTCCGAGTGACTCGCACTCGGCTTGAAGCAACGGGATGGCGTGAGGGAGATCTTCGTAACTACCCGGGCGATACCTGAGGTCGAACATCTTTGAACTATATCCTCCGGAACCAATAAGATCAAGTTACCGGTCGACTTTTTTACCAGAAACTACGGCTTTACCCCGGCCGGGTATTGTAAGTGCGCATGCCTTCTCTTAGAATCAGTCAAGACGGAACGCGGCAGCGGAAGTTACGAGAAGGAACAGATGGGACCATCACTTACAAATCTTTTGAAAGACAGCGAATCGCTGAAGACCGGTATGCGCGGAGAGGTGCTGTTGCCCGGCGAAGAAGGCTACGACATGGCGCGAAGTATCTTCAACGCCATGATCGACCATCGCCCGGCATTGATCGCCCGCTGTGCCGATGCAACCGATGTAGCCCTTGCGGTCAAATACGCACACGCGCATCAGTTGACCGTTTCCGTGTTAGGCGGGGGCCACGGCGTTTCCGGTTTGGCCGTCTGTGATGGCGGGCTCATGATTGATCTGTCCCGGATGAAGGAGACCACTGTCGACCCGGATCGACAAATCGCCCGTGCGCAGGGCGGCGCTACCTGGGGTGATTTCGATCATGCAACGCAACCCTTTGGACTGGCGACGACCGGAGGGTTGGTCAGAAGTACGGGAATCGCAGGGTTGACGCTTTCCGGCGGCTATGGCTTTCTGATGCGCAAACACGGGCTCTCCTGCGACAATCTGCTCTCCGCGGAAGTGGTTACCGCGGATGGCCGGAGCCTGACGGCGAGCGCAGATCAAAACCCGGATCTGCTGTGGGGCCTGCGCGGAGGCGGCGGGAACTTCGGCATTGTGACATCCATGGAGTTCCGCCTTCATCCGGTGGGTACGGTCTATGGCGGACTCGTCGTCTTTCCGATCGATCAGGCGAAGAATCTGATCCGGTATTATGACGACTTCGTTGCAGTCGCGCCGGATGAGCTTGGTCCGCTACTTGTATTGGGAACACTGCCCGACGGCACGAAGGCGGTGATTCTTCTGGTTTGTTACGCGGGCTCTGCGTCAGACGGCGCACGCTGCCTGGAACCGCTGTTGAACAAATGCGGAACGCCTCTCATGAATCAGCTTGCCGAGATGCCCTACGAAGCAGTCCAGAGCATCGTCGAGAACTTCAACCCGCGCGGGAAACGAAATTATTGGAAGTCGACTTACTTGAGCGGTGTCACGGAAGAAGCCGCGGATGTGATGTTGCAACGGTTCCTGGCAGCTCCCAGCCCCTTCTCTCACGTTGTTCTCTACACACTGGGCGGGGCGATGGCGCACATCGGCGAGCAATCGACAGCGGTAGAAAACCGCAGTGCACATCATGTCATGCTCCTGGTGGGGATGTGGGACGCATCGGACGATGACGACAAGAATAAGGCGTGGGTGCGCCAACTTTTCACTGCTATGAAGCCCCATTCCTGCGACGGCGTTTACGGCAATTTCGATTACGATTCCGGATTAGAGCGTGTGGGGTTGCCTCGCGGCGCGGCGACGTTTGAACGTCTGCAGGCATTGAAAGACAAGTACGATCCAACGAATTTTTTCCGGTTGAATCAGAACATCCGGCCGAGCCAAACTTGAGCGGGACGAACCTGACACCGTTCTTTACTTGGCCGCCCGGAAGCAGGATGGCGGACAGGCCGGATGCAGATTGCCAATGCAATGTTGCCTACATTGGGTTGATGAGGCGAGCTTCCGATTTGGTGAGCGATTCATTGGGACATTGGGATGGAGGGCAATTGGGGTCAGACAGCCCATTTTCGGCAT
>CAIRSA010000073.1 GCA_903881085.1 uncultured Acidobacteriia bacterium | reverse complement strand
TCAGAACTCCTGACCTCGCCCGCTAAACTGCCATGTGCGATGAAAACAAAATGATCCCGGAGTGAACTTGCAACGGGCCTCGGGGGTGGGTTAGAAATGAAGCATGCCGCAGATGCAGTTGCCTATCTTTCCCGCCGGGGTGACAGAGATCAACAATGAGATCGCCGTGCAAAAACGCGATGGCACGGTGTGGTATTTCCACGGGCACTTACCTTTGTTCCACCACGCCGAAGATGACGTGCAGAGCTTCCGCATGGTGACCAGCGAGATGATCGATAGTGGGACGGCAAAGCAGCAGGAAATCGTCAAGGCGTTCGGAGTGCCGATCATCACGGTGAAACGCTATGCGAAGCTGTTTCGGGACTGCGGAGCCGAAGGGTTCTACGAGGCCAGGCCGCGCCGTAGTTCGGCATCGGTGCTAAAGGGAGAAGTCCTAGAGCAAGCGCAGCAGTTACTCGATCAACGGCGAAGCGTACCCGAAGTGGCTGTGGAATTGGGGGTGCTCGCCAACACCATTCATAAGGCGATCCGCGCCGGCCGCTTGCGCGCCAGTCAAAAAAAAGCGTAGATCTCACAACCATCGCAACCAACAAGAGCGAGCGGAGCCAGATCGACAGCGAAGCGGCGATGGGCACTGGGGCGACCCGTTCGCTGGAACGCGTGGCCGCGGCGATGGGACAGTTGGAATCAGCCCCGATTGAGTTTGAAACTACTTGCGACGTAACAAACGGAGGAGTACTTCTGGCCTTGCCAGCCCTGTTGGCGGAAGGACTGCTGCGCTTTACGTCGCAGTTGTACCAACTGCCGAAGGGATTCTACGGAATCGAGAGCATCTTCCTGCTGCTGGCGTTGATGGCGCTGGCTCGCGTGCCGTCGCTGGAACAACTGCGTTATCAATTTCCAGGCGAATGGGGCAAACTGCTGGGGTTGGATCGAATCCCGGAAGTGCGGACGATGCGTGCCAAGGTGAAACTGCTGAGTAAGGACATGGGGCTGGCCATGCGCTGGAACGCGGAATTGGCAAAGGAATGGATTGCGCGCCAAAACGCCACCGAACTGTATTTCTACTGCGACGGCCACGTACGCGTGTATCACGGGGATCAGACTGAGTTGCCGCGCCACTACGTGGCCCGCGAGCGGTTGTGTCTGCATGCGACAACCGATTATTGGGTCAACGCCATGGACGGCCAACCCTTCTTCTACGTGAACAAGGAAGTGGATCCGGGGCTGATCGCCACGCTCAAAGACGATGTCATTCCGTGGCTGGAAGCGAACGTGGCAAAGACGCCGGAGCAGCAGCAGCGACTGGCTGCAGATGCGCGGGTGCACTGGTTCACTATGGTGTTCGACCGGGAGGGCTACAGTCCGGGGTTGTTCGAAGAGCTGGGCAAGAAGCGGATAGCCATCCTGACCTATCACAAGTTCCCCAAAGCGGATTGGGGCAGTGAGGAGTTCGCCTCGCACCAAGTGCAACTTTCAGGCGGCGAAACCGTGACCATGAAACTGGCCGAACGCGGCTCGCGATTGTCGAACGATCTTTGGGTGCGCGAGATCCGCAAGCTCAATGACGGCGGGCATCAGACATCTATCCTTACCACAAACTTTCAGGCACCGATGACGACGCTGGCGGTGTCCATGTTTGCCAGATGGTCTCAGGAAAACTTCTTTCGCTATATGAGAGAACACTTTAGCCTGGACCGATTGATCGACTATGAAACCGAGGTGATTCCTGATACGGTTCTGGTGGTCAATCCATCTTGGCGACAGCTCGACAGCCAGATCCGCTCCAAGGCTGGCAAGCGCCACAGGCTGACTGCTCAGTTCGGCGCGCTGACGCTATCGGAGGATCCTACCGATGCCCAGGTTCAACGCTTTCAGCAGCGCAAGGGAACCCTGCAGGAAGAGATTGCGGCCATGGGTTTGGAGATCGATAAACTCAAACAACAGCGGAAAGAAACCAAGCATCACATTCCGGTGAAGTCATTGCCGGAGCAAGACCGGTTCACGCGTCTGAGCACAGAGCGGAAACACTTCATCGATACAGTTAAGATGGTCGCCTATCGAGCCGAATCCACAATGGCCTCGATTCTGCGCCAGCATCTGGCCCGTGGCGGCGAGGATGCCCGCGCATTGCTGCGCCAGGCGTTTCAAACCGATGCCGATATCACGCCCAATCTGGAAACGAACACTTTGACCGTCCGGCTTCACTATCTCACTCAACCTGCGCACAATCGCGCCATCGAACTTCTGCTCGCAGAGCTGAATGAGACGAAGACCGTTTTTCCGGGGACAAAACTAACTTTGATCTACAAACTCGGCTCAATTTGATTTCCCCCAGGTCAGGAGTTCTGAGTTTGCAGAGTCTGGTTCACCACCGGAATTCGTCGTCAACTGCTCTTTGAAGGATGATCTGCCCAAGAGAATTTAGTTTTCAATCCAATGTCGCTTACATTGGCGGTTTTGTGGTGCGCACGCTCGTGTGTGCCGTCTCGACATTCGAAGGGTTTACGTGTATCCACGCCACAAGAGCATCCGTGCCGAAATTACCAGGCTGCCCCAGCCCGGCAAAAAATCTTCACTCAATAGTGAGAATTACCTGGCCGCACATGCCAGCAACCGCGAGATGGCATAGTAGCCATCGGGCGTGAAAGCCCCAGGGTCGGCCAGAACAGCGGACGGAGTGAACATCAATACTTCCGCAACCTCTTCCGGTTGCGGCGCCACAGGCCCATCCCATTGGCAGCGAAACAACCGGCCCCAAACTTTGCAGGCGCCGTCTGTAAAATAAAACTCGAACTGCGGTTCCAGCGGCACGCCTTCTATGCCCATCTCTTCCGCCAATTCGCGCACCGCGCTCTCTTCGTAAGACTCACCGGCCTGCACCACGCCGCCGGCGACCGGATCGAACAGCCCCGGATATATATCCTTGGTCATGGTGCGCCGCTGCACATAGAGCTCTCCAGCGGAATTGAAAATAGCGATGTAAGTGGCGCGATGCGGCAGGGACTTCGAGCGCATCTCACACCTTGTTGCCGAGCCGACAACCTGATTGTGCTCGTCGACAATCGCGACTAATTCCTGCTGCGGATTCATTGGTCGATTAACGGAAGGCCAGGTTGTAGGTCGACGTCTTATTGCTATCGTAGTTGACATACAATGGCGCAAAACCGGTGAACGAAGAGACCGTCGCAGGTATCGTAAACTGCACCTGTATGGAGTTGGCGCCTAGCGTGACCTGGGAGGCCTGGATATCAACGCCGGCCATGTTTACAGATACTTTGCCAGGGACATAATTATCGGCCAGACCCGTCACCAGCACGGTGACCACATCGCCAACGCGCGCCGGGCGGTTAAAGGGATCCACTACGATTCCACCGGCAACAGTCACGCTGGAGATCAAGCCAGGTAGAGGCGTAGGATCGATGGTCATCACAATGGGTAAAACCGTATCGCTGCCCGACTGGATGCGGACTACGACAGGTCCAGGAGCCAGACCCGATGGCAGCACAAGCGTCAATTGTGTGCCGTTAGTCGATATGACCTGAGCATTCAGCGGGGCGGCTTGTGAATTAGCATTCGCCACCGTCACCGTAACCGAACTGGATGTGAGGGCAAGGCCCAAGGATAAGGTAACCTGCGCACCGGCCAGCGCTGAAGTAGCCGGCGCGGGCACAAACAACTGACGGGGGTTAGCCGATTGAATCTGGAAGGAAGCCTGCTGCGTCAATGCCTGCACGCCGTTGATCAACGTTGCATCGGATGCCGTAATCGAGGCATTCGATGCCACCACTACGTTCGCCAGCGCGCGAGTCGGACTCACAACCCATATTTTGCGTACATAGACATCGGAAGTGCCGAAGCCGATCAGCGTGGCGCCATCCACCAGATTCACGTTACGGCCATCGATCTGCACCATCGTCTCCACTCCCGCGGGCAATACCGAAGGCGTCAAAGTGAACGACTGCACATCGGTCGGATCGTAGGTGTAGGCCGGGGCCTGCTGCATGAACAGCGAGCTGGCGCCATCGGCATTCAACAATGCGACAGCGGATTTCTGCCCACCGCCGCCAGCAGGTGGCGTAACAACGATTCTGCCATTGGTTTCATCGGTTGAAAGAACAGTCGCCGGCTGTCCATCGAACCACACGCGAGCGGTCGCAGTGAGGTTTGTTCCGGTTAACAGCACGCTGCGATCAGCCTGCGTGGTAACGGCGCTGATCGCCGGCGGCAGCTTCGATACGATGTGGAAGGCATTCGGCAGCACATAGACATCGTTGCCGAGGGTAAAGAACATGTGCTGCGGGCCGTCTTGCGAGCCGGCGCTCAGTTGCAGGTCAAACTCGGCATAATCGGAAGGCAGCTGCGCGTACGGCTTGATTCCGCCCGGCGCCACGCTGACGCCAACGCCAAGAATATTTACACCCAAGCCGGCTACAGGAGCATTGTTGCTAGTCAATCCAACAGCCGTAGCAACCAGAAATGGCGCAGCAGCGGTACGGGAAATGTAGGCTGACTTTACGGCCTGCGGCCCAGGGAAACTGTAGGTGGACATCGCGTACAGCGCCGGAGCCGTGCGCGCCTGCACATTGAAGTTCACGTTGCTGATCACATTGGCCGCCTGCACATTCAGCGCCTGCTGCGGCTGCTGGGTGCCTGGATAAAACGACGTGGTGAACGAAGCGCCAACCGGGAAGCGCTGTCCCGCCCCAATGATGTCCTGCGTAACGATGTCGTCCGGACCGTTTTGTCCGAACGCAGCGGGTGGCAGCGGATGCGCATACACAAAATATTGTCCCGGCGGGATTGCGTCAATGCGGTAAGTGCCATCGGGATTGGTCAACGTGCTTACGGCCGGGCCATTGGGCGTGATCGCCACCACCGAAGCCAGATTCACGCCATTGCCGTTCAACCGCACCGTACCGCTGATGGAACCCGTGGTTTGCAGGAAAGTTTTGGTGGGATAGAGGACCGAGATGCCCGCGATATCGTCCGCCGTCAGCGGCTTCGACTTCGATACGCCGCGCGTAGTCTGGGTTGACATCAGGCTACCCGTCAACTCGTGCTGCAACCCGAGGGTGTGGCCAAACTCGTGCGTCACGGTAAGGAAGAACGACTCAGTGTAGTTCGGCTGATTGGAAAAATCGTTGCCCAGGCGCATCAGCGAACGTGCCGCAGGGAAGAACGCTCCGTTCGGTCCTGTCGCCAGATCGCTGGTCTTGGTAATCCCGCTCTGCGCGATCACGCCCGGCGGCAGATCGTCAAAGATCACATCGATGCCCGGCGAGGTCTGGGTGGTGGAGGCCGATTCCAGGCCCCCGAAGGCGATGCGGATGTCGGAACTGTCCACGCTGTTCCAAACATTGGCCGCAGCGCGGATCTGGCTGATCATCGCGGCAAAACTATCGTTTGGCGCAAACTGGTTCGGCCCCGTGTTGAGGATTTGAAAGTAGACTGTCTTGTTGGGCAGGGCGTTGAGGTCGTATTTTTCGGGGATTTGGAGGTAGGGTCCGAACCGGCTTGTGTAGTGCACGAAGAAGTAGTAGCCGCTGGCCATGGACGCCATCAGCGCCATAGCCACCGCCAACATCGCTATCTTCTTCGCAAATCGCACAAACTAATCCTTCTTTGCGGCGCTTGCTACGCGCACGCTAAAATCCCGCAACCGCATACGAACCGGCCGATCCATCACTGGCCGCCCCGTTGCGCCGTCGAGCATGGCCGAATCCGTCGGTCCGCGGGAGATGGTCACCTCACCGCTGGCCGCATCCGTGCTGACGTTAAATAAACCCTGCGAAAGCCCGATCACGTGGGTCAGCCCAGCCTTACTCGTCCACAGACAAAAGAGATATTCCTGGCCGATTGTAAGCGTTGGACTCCCCGGGAATGTTTGGGTGGTTTTCCCCAGTGTTCCGCCAGCTACTACGATATCCACCTGACTGGCGGCAGAACCCTTCATCCGATCGGAAACCGTTATGGTGTAATGCGTATAAATAACTTGCCCATGCTGCGCCACATAGGAACCGGCCAGCCGACCGCGGACTATCGCGGTCGACTTGTCGATTACCTCGTCGAGGCTCATCCGCTCTAAGGTGGCGGCTTGGGCCGGGGCGAGAACAGTCAGCATGAGTAAGAGGAACTTCATGTCGGTTTCCTGAATTGCAATCCTTTCGCCAAACAATAAGACGTTGAAAAGAAATGGCCGGATTCAGAAAAATAGCCTTAGGATGTGTTCGATGGACACAGCCGTGTCCCACTTTTAGTCGTTGCGGACAATCAGCAGTGGTGCGGCCACTTCGTGGCGTACGGTGTTGATGGTATTACCGCGCATGATGTCCTGGATGCCGGTATGGCCGTGCGCGCCCATCACAATCAGATCCGGCTTCAACTGAGCGGCAAAGCGGATGATCGCCACGGTCGGGCTCACTGAGTGAACAACCGTGAAAGCGACGTCAATCCCTTGCTCTTGCAAGGACTTAACGATGTTCTGGAAGTATTGGGCACCCTGCTCCACCTCGGCCGTGGAGGCCAACGTACCATACACCTGGCTGGTGACGCCTTCTTCGACATGCAGCAGATGCAGCCGTGCCGATTGCTGCCGCGCCATGGCCGCGGCATGCGCGATCGCCTGCCGGTCGCGGAAGCTGTGATCGAGCGGTACCAGGATCAGGCGATACATCGGCGTAGGCAGATTCTGCGCCACAGCAGCGGGCAGCCCGGATTCCAAGCTCTGCCTTCTCAATAACTTCGGGAACACGGGCTCCAGCGTCACCCAGGCCAGCAGCAACAGCAACCCGATGCAGATGGGAAAGGCAACGTACGGAATCATCCAACGGTACGGAGAATCTGTTTCCATGCCGTCCATCAGACTGCCGTACACCAGCCGGATGTTCAGACCGACAATTACCGCCGCGGTGCCCCAGGCCAGAATCCGCACCCAAAGCTTATTGGCGAACTCGCCCATGCGGAGCGGGTCGCTGGTGAAATGGATCAACGGAATGACCGCGAATGGGAGCTGCATGCTGAGGATTACCTGGCTTAGAATCAGCAGCTTATACGTAGCCTTATCACCCGCGATCCAAATCACCAGGGCGGCCGGCACAATCGCCAGCAAGCGCGTCAGCAGACGCCGTAGCCAGGGGCGCATGCGGAAGTCGAGAAACCCTTCCATGATGATCTGTCCGGCCATGGTGCCTGTCAAAGTCGACGACTGCCCTGAGGCCAGCAGCGCCACGGCAAAGGCCACGCCCGCGAACGAGGTACCGAGCAAGGGAGCGAGCAAAAGGTGCGCCTGCTGGATCTCCGTCACTGCAATCCCGCGCGAATGGAAGACCGAAGCCGCCACAATCAAAATCGCTGCATTCACCAGCAGCGCCGCGTTAAGGGCGATCACCGAGTCGAAGAAGTTGAATT
This sequence comes from uncultured Acidobacteriia bacterium, assembly GCA_903881085.1. GTDB lineage: Bacteria > Acidobacteriota > Terriglobia > Bryobacterales > Bryobacteraceae > CAIRSA01. The sequence continues at coordinate 19,759 of CAIRSA010000073.1, read as the reverse complement.
TACAGGCGGTTTTCCGGTCCAGGCTTGACTCGCCGATCTGCCTGGTCTGCACCAGCGCCGAATGCAGATAGAGGTTGTGCGGCATCACCGTCGCTCCCAAAATGCCGATGGCGATGTAAAGGCTCTTGTCGTTCAGGCGCGGGATCAGTCCCATCGCCACCTGGCTCAAGACCGGCTGCGACAACCACACTTCAATCACAAAACAGACGCCAATGATAGTGATCAGCGACAGCACGATGGCCTCAATCTTGCGAATGCCGAACCGCCCCAGCCAGAGCACCAGCAACGTGTCCGCCGAAGTAACTAAGACGCCCAACAACAATGGCAATTTGAACAACAGATTCAAAGCGATAGCTGCGCCCAGCACCTCCGCCAGATCGCACGCGGCAATGGCTACTTCGCACAGCGCCCACAGCCCCATCGCAACCGGTTTTGGATAGGATTCGCGGCAGGCCTGTGCCAGATCCTTGCGGCTGACGATGCCCAGTCGTGCGCTGAGCGTCTGCAGCAGGATAGCCATGGCGTTCGACATGACCAGCACCCACAGCAGCTCATAGCCAAACTTTGCGCCACCCTCAAGGTCGGTGGCCCAGTTGCCAGGGTCCATGTAGCCGACGCTGACAAGGTAGGCCGGACCGGCGAAGGCGAACAGACGGCGGAACCAGCCGGCATGCACAGTCCCCACCGAGTTGTGAACCTCGGGCAGCGACGGCAATGTGAGCTTCAGTTTTGCCATTTAAGTAAACTATAGTTTACTTGGGGTCAAAACACAAGTCTAATATGGGGACAGCCCGCGTGTTTCCTGGTTTTGAAAACAAGGAAACACGCGGGCTGTCCCCAGGTTTTACAGCGACTGCGGCTCCCAGCCCTTACGATATTCGCGCGACAAATACCGGTTGGCATCGGCCACATTGGTAATGCGCACCTTTTCGGAATCGTAAAGCAGCTTGCGCCCCGTGCGCAGCGCAACCGCGTACAAGTTCACAGCCTCCGAAAGCGGCCCGGCATTCAAGAAACTTCCAGGCGACTGCTTGCCGCCCTTGGCTGCCGAGATCCACGCCTGCAAACCCGGTGAAGGCTTGGCAGGATCGCCTTGCGCGCGGCGAGCGGGACCGGCGGCGGGCGGCGGGAAACCTAAGGCAGCCATCTTGCGCTCCGGAATCAGGCGCGGATTATCCACATGGAACCCGGCCAGGATCTTGCCCTTATCGCCAACAAACATCATGCCTTCGGCCGGCAATTCCTTGTGGTCCTCTTCCAACTCCTCCGGCGTCGGCGGATGGAAACCACCTTCGTACCAAACCAGATCGACCGCCGGCCGCGCACCCTTCGCCGGATACTTAAACCGCACAACCGACGCCGCCGGGAACGAGAAATCATTCTTCACGCGCCCCGCCACGCCATTGTTCAGCACCGTTTCATGACTCATCATCGGCTCCACGCTGGTTGGTCCGGAAAGGTCCAGCGCGTTGAAGACGGTCCACAAACTGTAATGGCCCATATCTGCCATCGACCCGCCACCGAAGTCATACCAGCCGCGGAAGACCATATGCGTGTAGTTCGGATGATACGGCCGCTCATGCTCCGGCCCCAGCCACAGATCCCAATCGAAGCCGCGCGGCACAGGCGGCATGTCGGTAGGCAGCGTGGCATACTGAGGCCACACCGGACGATTGGTCCAGTTGTGCACTTCGCGTAGCGTTCCAATGGCGCCATCTTTGATCCACGCCATTACCGGTTCCATCTTGCCATTGGCATCCCAGGGCAGAAAGTGCGTGGCCACGCCGCGTTCGCGCGCCGTCTCAATCACCTTGCGCGCTTCTTGCAACCGGTTGGCGAGCGGCTTGTGCACCATCACGTGCTTGCCCTTGCGCATGGCAGCCATGCTGATGACGCCGTGAAGATGGTCAGGAGTCATGATCTTCACCGACATCATGTCCTTCTCTTTTTCCAGCATTTCGCGGTAGTCGGCATAGGCCGTACAGCCTTTTTTCGAGTAGTAGGTCTCGACGAAGCTCTTCGCAGTATCGCGCCCGCCAGGGATTGGTCCTTCGCCAACGGGGCCCCAATCGGACTTGCCAAGCAACTTGCGCATCGATGCCAACAGACCCGTCGCGTTCCAGTCACGATACCCAACGGCGTCCTTGCTCGGATCGCAAACCGAGACGATCTGAATCTCTGGAATCGGCAGCAGCGTGACCATCTCACGCAAACCCTGCGTACCGGTGCCGATATAGCCGAGCGTGATCTTGTCGCTTGGCGCCACGAACCCCTGCCCGCCAAGGACGTGTCGCGGAACGATGGTAAACGCGGCAGTGGCAGCCGCGGCGCCAAGAAATTTGCGTCTGTTCGATTCCATATTCATACCGATGACTCCTGTTAGCCAGCATCATACTGAAACGCAGCAAGCCGTGCAACAATGTGGAAAGGAATCCGATGGAACCCAAGCAGGTGAAAGTTGCGCTGGCCACCGCATCGAACTATGAGTTCGTGTCTGGGTTGCGCGAGTGCGTCAGCGCCTACTTCGCGAGCATCACGGAATGGGAATCGCAGTTCCACAAGTTCAACCGCTTAAGCGGAGCGCAGTATCAGGTACCCGCGGATCTCACAGGCGCGCAGAAGGCCTACGCGCGGGCTCGAGCGGAATTGGAGCCGCTGGTGCCGCGGGCGCGCCTGCTATGCCGGCGCTACGAAATCAATGATCCGTGGCCGTGGGTGCTGCGCGTTCAACTTGGGCAGGAGCCAGGACCGAAGTCAGCGCTGAGCCCCAATGAGCGGGCACTGATTTTGAGCTGCCTGCGCGAACTGGAATTCAACGCCGCCGATGAAGAAAAGCTGCCACAAAAAGAGATGCGCCACGAACCCTCCGCGAATCAGGATCGCGGATTGCTGCGGCGCATTCTGGACTTCTTTACTTAAAACAGACAGGTGCTGTCCTCAGGTGCTGTCCTCAGGTGCTGTCCTCTTGCCGCCAGTCATCGAATGTTGATATGATTCATCCCAAATCTGGTCTTCCGCCCTGTAGGCGTGAAGCATAAGGAAGGGTTAGTCAATCCATGAAAAATCGACAATGTCTTGTCGTGGGAATTTTGTTTTTCCTCGCTTTTGCAAGCACGGGATTACCGCAAGCTGTCAACGCAACTCTCTTAGGTTCTGTTACGGATACCACGGGCGCTTTGATGCCCAACGCAAAGGTCACCGCAACAGAGCAAAACACCAACGTAGTCAAAACAACCCAGACGAATGAGAGCGGGAACTACATCTTCCCCGAACTCCCGCCTGGCATCTATAGCATCTCTGTGGAAGTGACCGGCTTTAAGAAGGGCGTAAAAGCAGGCCTGGTGCTGGAAGCCAACACCAGCCCCCGGACCGATATCGTTCTACAGCCCGGTCAAATTACCGAAACCGTCGAAGTCGTTGCCAATATGGCAGTGCTGCAAACCGAACGCGCCGATACCGGCCGGTCGATGGATGCGGTGATGGCCCAAGAACTCCCGCTGGGCGTCAACCGCAACTTCCAAAGCCTGCTCGAACTCGTCCCCGGCGCTTCAGAGTCGACCTTTCAGCACTCGCAATTCTTCAATGCCTCCGGCTCCATCCAGACCAACATCAACGGCCAGCCGCGCATGGGCAACAACTACCAGATCGAAGGTATTGACAACAACCAGCGCACTGGTTTGCTGCAGATTCTGATCACGCCGGCTGAAGCCATTCAACAGGTGAGCGTTTCGACCACCAATCACGATCCCGAACTGGGCCGTGCAACCGGCGGCGTCACCAACGTTATGATCAAATCCGGCACCAACCAACTCCATGGCGCCGCTTATGAGTTCCTGCAGAACAGCGCGTTCAACGCACGCTCGTTTTTCAACCCTTCCAAGGGACACATCGCTTACAACTACTTTGGCGGCAACCTGGGCGGACCCATCCTGAAGAACAAGCTGTTCTTCTTCGCCAACTACCTGCGCACCATGGATCGCGAAGCCAACACCAACCAGACCAGCATTCCCAGCAATGAATTCCGCGTGGGCAATCTGAGCGGCGATCCCACCCACCAGGTGTACGATCCACAATCGGGATTTGGCGTAAGGGATGGAACAGGCTTGAATCGCACGCCGTTCGCGGGAAACATTATTCCGCTGAGCCGCATCAATCCAATCGCCGCGAAGATTCTGGGCTTCTTGCCGCCTACCAACGAGGCGTTCAACCCGGCTTCGCAAACCAACGATTATTTTGCGCTGCTGGCCGCCACAAAAACCACTGACCAGTTGGATACCAAAGTGGATTGGACCCTGACGGACAGAGATCGCATCAGCGGCCGCTTCGCCTACCAGCACCCCAAAACCTTCCAGGCACCGGAGTTCGGCGATGCCGGCGGGCCTGCGCAGGGCGGGTTTGAAGCCCAGGGTGTTCAGAACACCTACAGTACCGGACTCAACTACAATCGTACCGTGAGCGCCACCTTGCTGACTGAAATCCGCATCGGCGTAGCTTACTATCACAATGACGCGACGCCGTCCGATTATGGCAAGAACGATTCCACCAAACTCGGTATTCCCGGAGTAAATCTGGATCAGTTCAGCAGCGGCATGGTAGGCATCAATATCGGTGGCTACTCCTCGCCGCTGGTTGGCTATTCGGCCTCTGTCCCGTGGAGCCGCGCTGAAGCCAACATCGACATTGTCAATTCCTGGACCAAGATCTATCGCAACCACACCATCAAATGGGGCGTGGATCTGCGCCGCGTTCGTGACGATTTGCTGCAGAGCCAGACATATAGTCCGCGCGGCGTGATGTATTTCACCGGCAGCCAAACGGCATTGCGCTTCAACTGCAACGCGGCGAACGCTTGCAGCACTAGTTCGACAGGTATTGCCAACAACATGGCGAGCTTCCTGCTGGACGTGCCCTATCAGATCGGCCGCGACGTTACAACCTACTCGCCTGCTCTGCGCCAAACGCAGCTGTTCTCCTACATCGCCGATAACTGGCAGCTATCTCCCAAGCTGACCGTAAACATGGGTCTGCGTTGGGAAATCTACACCGCGCCTACCCCCGCGGTAAAGGGCGGCTTTTCCAATTTCGATCCCAGCACCAACACGCTGCAGGTTGCCGGCTACGGCGACAATCCCATGAACCTGGGCTTTAATACGCAGAAGAAGTATTTAGCTCCGCGCCTTGGACTTGCATATCGTGTCAACGACAAGACCGTTGTCCGTACCGGCTTCGGCATCAGCTATACGCCGTTCCCGGATAACTCCTGGATGTACAATTACCCGGTCCGTTCCAACAACCTGTATGCACAGGCCAGAGGCGCAACAGATACTTATGGCCCGGCGTTGCTCCCCAACGGCCAGGTCGCGAGCTTTGAGGCGGGTTTCCCTGCACCTGTTCAAGTGCCGATCCCGTCTAATGGCATCATCCCCAATCCCGATGTAACCACGCTCCAGCTCTATATCCCCAAGAACTATCACAATCCGTATATTGAATCATGGAACATCGCTATTCAGCGACAATTGCCGTTCAAATTAAGCATTGACGTTGCGTATGTTGGCAGCCATGGCGTAGATACTCCGGCCACTGTGAACTTGAATGCAGGCCAGACCATTGGCGCCGGCGCCAATGGCCAGCCGCTCTTTGTGAAGTTCGGGATTACCAACACTGTAAATCAACTCTTCCAGGGCTTCTCATCCACCTACAACTCGCTGCAAGTTAAGTTCGACCGCCGCTTTTCGGGCGGCGTCAGCATGACCACGGCGTTCACCTGGCAGAAGGCGATGGCCTTCCAGACTGGCGACGACGGCGGCTTGTACTTCTATGCCGGCCAAGGCCTGAGCCGCAACTACGCACGCGCCGACTATGACCGCAAGATCAACTACGTGCAGAGCTTCATCTACCAGTTGCCATTTGGCAAGGGCAAGATGTTCCTGAAAGACGGCATCGGCGCTAAGATATTCGGCGGCTGGCAGGTTGGAGGAGTCATCTCTTACCGCACAGGCAAGCCGATGAGCTTCACCGGCAACAATAGCTTGAACCTCGGCAGCGGCGGCAACGCGACGCTGCAGCAGGTTGACGAGGTTAAGGTGCTGGGCGGAATCAATGTGGGCAATCCGTGGTTCAGCACTGCGAGCTTTGCCCGCACCCCGACCAACGTTCAAGGCAACAGCGGACGTAACATCTTCGACGGTCCAATCCTGTTCTCCCTAAACTCGAACATGTCGCGCACCGTGTCGTTACGAGAAAACATCCGCCTGCAATTGCGTATTGAGTCTTTCAACACGACCAATACTGCGCAGTTCGGCCAACCCAACACTGGCTTTGGAACGAACTTCGGTTTCATCACCGGCACCATCGGTTCTGGAACCGGCGTGAACGGAACCGGCGGTGGCCGCTCCCTTCAGTTGGGCGCCAGGATGACGTTCTAAGCCCGAGGTGGGGCAGATTGGCAATCTGCGGCCGAGTGGAACTCGGCCCAACTCACTAACTACCAGTCCCAAAAGCGCCGCGGCAACTTAGGATTCAGAATCCCGAATTGCCGCGGCGCTTTTGTTTCTTTCGCCGACGGTAGGGCGGGCTGAAGCCTGCCCCGCTTCATTCCACCGGCGCGGTAACCGAATTCACCACCATCTGTCCATACACCGGATTCTGAAACTCACTGGAACTATGCCCGGCCATGAAGTAGAACAAATGCCCTTTCCCCGCGCGCTTGTACCACCCGCCGCGATCCTGCATGTACACCTTGCCTGTTTTTCCGTCCTTGTATTTCAAGCCCAGGAAGATAGTGTGCGGCTCTAGAAACACGTGATTCAAATACACCTCGGTCTCTTCCAGATGGAAACCGTCATATTGCTTTTCAGCGCCCTTGACGTCTGACCGCACGTACGGAATCTTCGTATCGTACTTGATGTTGTGCGTGGTCACGTAGTGGCCCGGCGCAAGGTTCACGACGTCCAAATTGACCGGATCGATCCAGCAGTACCCGCCACTCTCAAACTCTCCGTACGGCAGATTCACACCCACAAACGGAATCCAATACTGGTTCTTGCGCTTGCCCGAACTGATGGAATGGTGCAGAAGAATAAGTCGTCCGCCGTTGCGCGCATAGTCGATAAACACCTTCTCAGCCGGCTCGCGCATGTCGCCATGAATGTAGACTATCAACGCGCGGAACGGAGTCAGATCCTTCGGAATCTCCGTCTGCTTCACCAGCTTGCTATCGATGCCTTCGGCCGCCTTCAGCTTGCCGGCCAGCACCTCCATGGCCGGAAACTCATCGGCAACAATCAAAACCTGGCCCTCCGCAAACACAATGGGAGCAGCCAACAGCAATCCCAGCAACAGTGATTTCATCGGTCCTATTCTACGCGATGCGCGTGGTCCAAGTCGCCGCTGCCGGCGGTTTCTCCGCACGCAGCAGCACGCGGTACAGCTTGTCGCCCCAACTACCGCGCAGGCGCGCATCGGTGATGGCAACCTCTTCGACCACTGGCTGAAACACCTTCGCATCGAAATAGACCCGCACCTTTTCTGAAACCTTCAACTCACCCGCCGCAACCGCGACGGCCTTGAACGGCGTCATCAACGTCAGCGTGATTTCCGGGGCTGCCTTGTTGAGCTCATACGCCTCCGTAATGAGGATCTCTCCCTTCTGGCGATTAAACCTCCACGACCGGTTCCACGCCTTCAAACCCGCGGTTGCCGGGTACGCGTGCGAGATGTCCATGGAGAACATTGCCGCCGCGTCATCCGCGCTGTACTTCACTTTCGCCGCGGCAAATTCGCGCCCAGGCGATTGCATCACGCCGCCGATGGTAGGGCAGTTATGATAGGCCGACTGCATGGTCCAGATCTCATAGCGCTTGGAACTGAACGTCTTCGCCGAATACGTCTCCACGCCAACGTCAATAATCACGGGCTTGCCATCCGCATACACCATGAAGTTGCCCACATCGTTGTGATTGTGGCTTTCTGCGTTGTGCCCGCCCTGCGCGGCCAAATACAGGCCCTTCGCGGACCCTTCCACTGTGCGTGCGGCCATCACTTGAATGCCCGGCAGCCACACGTCGCGCACCAGCGGTTGGGCGGCCTTGGCCGTGCGAATCGTTGTGTAATTGAAGATCGCTGGCAGTTGCCGGCCGATAGAGCCTGCGTGCGCGACATCGGCATGCGCCGCCGCGTCAGCGCCCAGCAACGACATCTTTTCATCGCCGATGCGCTGCCCGTAGCGATAAACCATATCGCCCGCCAGATGCACCACCGCCGACGCGTCGGCGAAGTTCGTATAGTAGACGCCAGCGATATGAGCGCGATAGATGTAGCGGCCAATCTCTTTCACCAGCGGCACCTGGTAATAGGAAGCGCCGCCCTTGGTCGCTGAATACACCAGTTCCAGACAATCGAACAGCGCGCCACCCGCGGCGTTCCAATAGCCAGGGCCTTCATCGCAGCCGCCATCGTCGTCGTATAGATTGAGCCAGTTGTCGACGCAGTGCATCGCCTTGTGCACGGCCGCCGCGCGGCGCTTCTCATCGCGCTCCGTCAGCAGCGCGCAGGCCAGCCAGTTGGAGTTGATCCACGGTGTCCAGTTGTTCAACCCGCGCTGGCCCTTCAGCCCCATCCACCCGAAATCGTTGCGGTCCAGGCAGGGCGCAAGAATTCTCCGGTCGATTTCGGCATGAATACGCGGCCGGATCAGCGGCGACACTTTATCGAACGCCGGCCCGATCAAATACAACGTCCATGCCATCAGGCTGCCGGTCTCGGCGGCGAACAGATCGACGATCGGCTCGCTCACATCAGGCAGGCCAGACTTCGCCTTTTGTGCGTTGAGATGCGCCGGATATCCCCAGAACGTCTCTTCGCAGGTGGACCACACGGCGTTCGAGATGTCATCGAGAAACCGCCCCTTGCCTTCGACGCATTCCGCGATCACCATCTCGCGCAGCTTGTTGCGCCGGATGCCGTTGAAGTGTTCGTAGTGCGAACGGTTGCCGATGCGCAGATATTCCAGGAACAGCGTGGCGGGCAGATGCGGCCACTCGGTTTTCAGCGCCGCGTTGCCGCTGTCAAGCAGGAGCTTCCGCGCATCGGCCGGCAACGCCTCCCATTTCGCGCGATCGCTCGCCGTCGGTTGCGGCTGCCATTCCGCCCGCGGCAACAGCATCGCCTTCAACTTTTCCGCGCTCATGGCGCCGGTCAGAATATCGCGCTTTGAAGCTGCAAACGCCGCGATGCCTGGAATCATTGGCGCAGCCAGAATCTGCCTGCGAGTGGTACGAGCTAAAAGTGGCATAAATAAAGACCTGATTATCTTTCTTATATCACAATCGATAGCCCGCTGCAGTTCGCTATAGTTAGAAAATACACATGAAGTTTACGATTTCTCTCCTTCTCTGCGCCAGCATGGCGTTTGCGCAGGCCACTGCCGATCAGCAGGCGGCGCTGCAGCGCATCACGGCCAACTCGCTCAAAGGCGATGTGGCATTCCTTGCGTCCGATCTGCTTGAAGGGCGCGACACGCCGTCGGCCGGACTGAACATCGCCGCTGAATTCATCGCCGCGCAGTTCCGCCGCGCCGGTCTTGAGCCTATCGCTCCCGATGGAAGCTATCTGCAAACAGCGTCGATGGTGGTGCAAACCTCGGCTCCCAAAGGCCATCGCATCTCACTACGAGGCGGCGAAAAGGACATTGTGCTGGACGAGGGCCTGCTGGTCCGCAATGAAGCAGCCCTGCAGCTGAAAGAAGAGATCGTCTGGAAGTTCGACGCGGAATCTCTACGCAAGTCCACACCCGCCGAGTTGAAAGACAAGGTAATCGTGCTGGAAACACTCCCCATGCAGGCCGCGCGTCAACTCCAACAGTCAGCGGCGAAACTGATCATCATTGCTTCGCGCATGCCCTCGCGCGGAGCAGCCGGACGCATCGTCGACAAGTCGCGGCCGTCCTACGGGCCGATCGTGTCGGTAGAAAGTGCGGAGCTTCGCGATGCCATTCACGATCTCCCCACCGGGCGTACGCAGATGCTGGCCGATATCCGGCTCGCCGCCCCTGAAGAGAAGCCATTCCAGGCCAGCAATGTCGTAGGTATTTTGCGTGGCTCCGACCCGGAATTGAGCAACACCTTCGTGCTCGTTTCCGCCCACTACGACCATCTGGGCATCTCGCCGCGCGAAGGCGCAGACCGCATTTTCAATGGCGCGAACGACGATGCGAGCGGCACGGCATCGGTCATCGAAGCGGCCTATGCGCTTGGCGCCTTGAAGCAGCGCCCCAAACGGAGCATCGTCTTTATGGCTTTTTTCGGTGAAGAGAAAGGACTGATCGGTTCGCGCTACTTCGCCGGCCATCCGCTCATTGCCCTCGATAAAGCAGTGGCCAGCCTGAGCCTGGAACAGATCGGCCGCACCGATGAAGAGAAGGGACCTGCGATCAAGAGCGTGCGCTTCACCGGTCAGGATTTTAGCGATCTTCCCACGATGATGCGACCTGCACTGGAAGCTGCGGGCGTGAAGATCGAGCTCGATGACAGCGAGCGCTCCGCCAGTTTCTTCGCCCGCTCGGACAACGTGAGCTTCGCCGAAAAGGGCATCCCCGCACACACGTTGTGCGTTGCCTATGTGTATCCTGACTATCACGGCCTGGCCGATCATTGGGACAAACTCGACTACACAAATATGGAGACGGTAGTGCGAGGCATCACTGCGGGATTGCTGTCATTGGCGGACAACACGGCATCGCCGAAATGGAATAAGGACAACCCCGCAGCCGCCCGTTTCGCGAAATAACTCTGGGGACAGTGCGGGCTGTCCCCTCACGATGCGACTTCAAATGGATCCGAACACTGTCACTTCACGCGCTTCTTCACGTCCGGCCGCGAGTCCTTAATAAACCCATCGCGGTTCGGCATCTTCACCTTGGGCAGCGACTTCGCATCCATCACGTCGTTCTCCTGAATCACACCGTTCTGATTCAGCAGAAACGCGCTCACGGCGTAGACCTGATCGGGCGTCAAAATCCCCGGCTGATTAAACGGCATCGCACGATTGATGTAATCAAACAACGTCGTCGCATAAGGCCAGTAACTGCCGATGGTCTTCAGCGGCTTCACGGAAGTCAGCGAGCCCTTGCCGCCAACCAGCGGAGCCTCATCCCCGCCCTCACCCTTCGCACCATGACACTTCGCACAGCGCTTGGCGAAGACCTCCTTACCTTCAACCGCAGTTCCCTTCCCCGCCGGCAGATTGGTGCCATCGATCAACACGCCGATGTCCGCCGCCTTCACTTCATCGGCCGTGGCAGCGCGCCCCACACCTAACTTCTGCCCCATCGCCGGCAGCGCCAACGCCAGAACCAAACTAAGCTTCCACATTCTTCACACTCCCGTCGGCATTCACTTTCCAGAACTTCACGGCGTTGTTGTGATACTGCGAATTCTTGCCACGCACTTCGATCAGGTCATCGCGCAGAGGCTGCACATAACCGGTTTCATCGATCGCGCGCGAGGCAATCACCGTCTCCGTGCCATCGAACTTCCACGGCATGCGGAACCGCGTGAACGCCATGCGATGCCGCACCTCGTCCACCTGTGCCGGCTTCCACGTCTTGCCGCCATCGAGCGTAACTTCCACCTTTTCGATGCGTCCACGGCCTGACCAAGCCAGTCCGCGAATCTCAAACAACCCTTGCGAGCCGATCTTCTGCCCACCCGAAGGATTGGTGATCACCGACTTTGCATCCATGTCGAATGTGAAGATGCGCGCCTTGCCATCCGCCATCAGATCGGTGTAGTGCGCGGTCTCGTCACGCGCGTATTGCGGCTGATCGCTGACTTTGATGCGATGCACCCACTTCACATTCACGTTGCCTTCCCAACCCGGCACCAGCAGTCGCAGCGGATAGCCTTGCTCAGGCCGTAGCGACTCGCCGTTCTGTCCATACACCAACAGAATGTCTTTCAGACCCTTGTCAATCGGGATGCTGCGCGTCATCTTGCAGGCATCGGCGCCTTCGGCGTGGAGCCATGTTGCGCCCTTCTGCACGCCCGCTTCGGCCAGCAGCAACGCCAGCGGCACGCCCGTCCATTCGCTGCAACTCGCCAGGCCGAAGCCACGCTGCACGTCGGGCGCACTCTTCGCACCCCACTCGCTGCCGCTATTTCCAGAACACTCAACGAAGTGGATGCGCGACACCGATGGCAGCCGCTTCAACTCGTCCATCGTGAACACCAATGGGCGGTCCACCATGCCGTGAATCATCAGTTGATGCTTCGCCGGATCGATCTCCGGCACGCCGGAATGATGCCGTTCAAAGTGCAGCGACGAAGGCGTGATAATGCCATGCAGATCGGCCAACGGCGTACGCGTGGCGCCGTTCTCCATCTGCTTGGTGGTGGGCGTGAGCCGCGCGATCTTTTCGAACGGCGCCCGTTCGCCATAAGCTTTCAGCGGCTTCCCGATGCGGCTGGGCTCTGCATCGGCCTCGACGTCTTTCTTAGTGGCGCATGCAGCCAGCACCGCGCCCGCCGCGGCGAGAAAGGTTCTGCGATTATCCATGGGTTAGATGTTACCGCAGTTGAGGCAGGTAGTGAAGCGCTGATCTCCTATACAGCCCCCCTACATCTTCTGAATATGAATCGCCCCGTTCGAAGTGCTCAAATCCAACATCGGCCCACCGCCGCCGATCATCGAATCCACCTTCTTCGGTCGCGCCTCACTCACGCCAGTCAACGCAAAATCGCTCTTCACAATCGCATTCGAAGTGGTCGCCTTCACATGTGCATTCGCATGCCCCGGCATCTTCACCGTGATAGCGCCATTCGATGTCGAGGCCTTCACATCGTTACGCGGCACATCGGTCATCTCCAGATGAATCGCGCCGTTCGATGTCTTCAACGACGAAGCCGCCAGGAGATCTTTCGTATGGATCGCGCCATTCGAAGTCGTCGCCGTCAGTATGCCCTTCAACTTCTCCGCCCTGATCGCGCCATTCGACGTCCTTAAATTAGCCGGACCTTCTGTCTCGGAAACGGAAATCGAACCGTTCGACGAAGTGATGTTCTCCAGTTCCGTCCGCCGCGGCACTTTCACCACGTATTTCACACCGCAATTGGAATGCATAGCGTCGGGTTTGATGGTCTTGATCCGCGCGACGCCGCCGTTCACTTGAATGTCCAGCTTCACGGAATTCTTCAGCGCTTCGGTCTCGCCATACTTCGTGCCACTGATGTCAATCGTATTCTGATCCCAGCCCATAACCTGAATGGAGCCGTTGAAATTCTCGATCGACAATTTGCCGCCGGCCGCCATGGCAAAGTTCTGATGGAAGTCTTCTTTGAACGCCTGGCTATCGCCTGCAACTGCAAGCGAGGCCGTTAGCATTAGGAGTGTGAGAGTCTGCATGTCCTACATACGGGCACCCAAACGAAAGGTTACGCGCGTGAAAAATATCTTGTCAGCGTCTCGGCCGAGGGCTTCTTCGTCGCCATCGAAAACACCACCATCAAGATCGCCGAAATAATAGTAATCGGCACCACCGGCATGAAGCCGCAAACCGTTGTCCCGCCCGCAGTGCGCGCAATCACATCCACGCCGCCCACGGCCCAGACAATGATCGGAGGACCCGGCGCAGGCGCCGGCATCGAGGACTGAAACACGCCGATCAGAATCACGCTGCCAATCGCCCAAACCGTCGATGCCAGCGCGCCCCACTTCGTCGACCCTCTCCAGAACAACGCCGCAATCATCAGCGGAAACAGTGCGGAATATCCGGAAAATGCATACTGCGTGGCCAAATCGAAAATGGTCGCCGGAGCCTTCAACGCAACCAGATAAGCAAACGCCGTAATCGCCACAATGAACCCTCGCCCATAGTGCACCTGCGCCACCTCGCCGAACTTGGCCGTGCCCCCATAGTACGCGAACACGTCCTCAGTGAACATGGTCGACAAAGCCAGAATCTGCGAATCGCTCGCCATCACTGCCGCCATGATCCCCGCGCCCAGCAACCCCGCCAGCCACACCGGCGCGTAACGTTCCAACAGCAGCAGAATCACATCGTCGCCCGCCATCTTCTCGCGCAATTCATCGCGCTGTGCCGGCAACATCCGCGCGCCCTTCGTCGCCAGTTCCTTCCGCGCCAGTTGCTTCGCGATGATGCCCGGCGAATCCTGCACGCTATTCGCCGCCACGCCCAAAAACACGCACGGCAGAAAGATCGACAGGATGCACAGCGGGTAAAAAATCACCGTCTTCTTGAACTGCGCCATCTTCTTCGCCGTCAGGCAGAAGATGCCGATATGCGGAAACGTCATCGTCGAAAGCGGTATGAACATGTAGCTCACAAAGAACAACGGCGACACGCGCTCGCGCGTCAGCATCGGCGCCAGCGCCGGCGAGGCCAGCATCTTCTGCGCCACCTGATCGAAGCCGCCCATGCCATAGCCGATCGTGCCGATGGCAATCGCCCCGAAGCCCAGAAACAGAATCGTCTGAAATGTATTTACCCACGCCGTGCCGCGCATGCCGCCGAAGAACACGTAACTCATCACCACCACCGCGACAATCAAGCCGCCCAGCCAATAAGGCACCAGTCCGCCGCTGATGCCATTCAACGTTGTGCCGCCGCCCATCACGCCAATGATGATGTACGGCACCAGAAGAATCGCCTGCACCGCAAAAATCACAGTACCGATATTGCCGCACTCCCAGCGGTCGCGGAACATCTGCACCGGCGTCATGAAGCCGTACTTCTTGCCCAACGCCCAGATGCGCGTGCCGATAAACAATAGCGATAACGGAATAATCAACGCCGATGACGACGCCATGAGCCCGAACGTGACAATGCCGTTATTGAACGCGTGCCCCGAACTGCCCAGAATCGCAAACGCCGTCATGTTGGTGCCAAACAACGACAGCAGGAACACGAACGGCCCCAATGACCGGCTGGCCAGAAAATACTCTTCCGCCTTCTCGCGGCCCGTCGATTTCCGGAAGGCAAAGATGCCGATATACAGCACTATGCCGAGGTATACAAAAACGAAAATGGCAGGGATCATTGATTCGGTCCAGCCTCAGGGCCAGGATGACTTTCCGCGTCGCGTTCCAACTCCGCCGGCCAGGCAAACTTCACCAATATGGCGACCATGACGCTACACCCCAGCGTGTAGCAGGCATGATAAAACAGGCCGACCGGCATGAAGCCGAACGCCAACGGCGCAGCCGTCCGCCAATTCCAAAAGTCCTGGTGCAAGACGGCCATCGCCGCCACAAGAAGAATCAACAAGAAAGATTTCATGAGTTAGACGCGATCGAGCTGGTTAGAAGAATTTTATCATCAAACGCCCCTGCTGCCACTGCGCAACGGGAATCGCGGCCATCACAGCCCCCCCCGGAGAACCGCGCCCTTCAAAGGCACGTGCAAACCGGTTAACCCGCAAATAGGGCAGGCGAATCGCCCGCCCCACCCTTGAAAAACGCTGCGTTTCCGTGGGTGGCGCAGGCGATTCGCCTGTGCGAACTCAAATTCAAAAAGACATCTCTCGATGCGGTGCCTGTCCCCACCACGACACTCTTCACCAAATTCTTTTTCAGGATATTGACATCTTTTTATCGTTAGTGCATCATTGAATCAGAGAATATTTTCTCGATAAAACTTTCTCGATATGAAGCCGTTCACGCACCTTCGCCAGTTCGACATCCCCGAAGCCAGCTTACGCCGCCTACCCATCTATTACCGCATTCTGCAAGAGATGGACTCCACCCCCGGCTCCCATGTCTCCTGCACGAATCTCGCCAAGGTTCTGGGCCTAGACCCCACGCAGGTCCGCAAAGACATCGAACTCACCGGCATCGTCGGCAAGCCCAAGGTCGGCTATCCACTCACTGACCTCCTCCACTGGATCGAAGACTTCCTCGGATGGAACCGCCCCAAGCATGCGGTCCTGGCCGGCGCGGGCAGCCTCGGCGCCGCCCTTCTCGGCTACGAGCGGTTCCGCAATCACGGCATGGAAATACTCGCAGCTTTCGATACCGACGCGAAGAAAATCGGCACGCGCATCCATGGAACAAAGGTCGAGCCGATGTTGCTGCTCCCCGCCTACGTGCGCCGCAAACAGATTCTCCTGGGCGTCATCGCCACGCCCGCCGCGGCCGCCCAAGCAGTGGCCGACCAGATGATCGCCGGCGGCATCCGCGCCATCTGGAACTTCGCCCCCGCCCACATCACAGTGCCGCCGCAGGTCATCCTGCAAAACGAAGATCTTTATTATTCATTGGCCTCGCTCTCTTTCAAGCTTGAAACCAGATTGGGAGTCCAGCCGGTAAGAGAACGGATACTCATATGCAAAAAATAATCGATGTTACTGAACTCGCCCTGCGCGACGCGCACCAGAGCCTGATGGCCACGCGCATGGCGATGGAAGACATGGTCCCCGCCTGCGCTGATATTGACCAGGCCGGCTTCTGGTCTGTCGAATGCTGGGGCGGCGCAACCTTTGATTCCTGCATCCGCTTCCTGAATGAAGACCCCTGGGAGCGCCTGCGTCAATTTCGCAAACTGCTCCCCCACAGCCGCCTGCAAATGTTGCTGCGTGGTCAGAACCTGCTCGGCTACCGCCACTATGAAGACACCGTGGTCGACCGATTTGTCGACAAGGCCGCCGAAAACGGCATGGACGTCTTCCGTGTCTTTGACGCTCTGAACGACATGCGCAATCTGCGCCGCTCCATCGCTGCCGTGCGCCGCACCGGCAAGCATGCGCAGGGCACCATCTGCTACACCGTCAGCCCGCTGCACGGCACGGCCGACTTCGTTGAGATGGCCCAGAAGCTGCTCGACATCGGCTGCGATTCCATCTGCATCAAAGACATGGCCGCGCTGCTCAAACCGCAGCCCGCGTACGACATTGTCAAGGGCATCAAGGAAGCCTGCGGCGAAGCCACGCGTGTCCACGTGCATGTCCACGCCACCACCGGAGTCACTTTGGTGAGCCTGATGAAGGCCATCGAAGCCGGCGCCGATTGCGTCGATACGGCCATCAGTTCGCTCAGCCTCGGCCCTGGCCACAACCCCACGGAAAGCCTTGTTGAAATGCTCGAAGGCACGCCCTTCACCACGCGCCTCAACAAGCAGAAGCTCATCAAAATCAAAAAATACTTTGCAGGCATCCGCCCGCGCTACAAGGAGTTTCTATCGAACATCACCGGGGTCGAAACCGAAATCTTCGATAGCCAGATCCCCGGCGGCATGCTCTCAAACATGGAAAGCCAGCTCAAGCAACAGGGCGCGGCTGACCGGGTGGAAGAGGTGCTGCTCGAAGTCCCACGAGTCCGCGCCGATGCAGGCTTCCCGCCGCTAGTCACGCCATCCAGCCAGATCGTCGGCACGCAGGCCGTCTTCAACGTAATGATGGGCCGCTACAAAGTCCTCACCGGCGAATTTGCCGACCTCATGCTCGGCTACTACGGCGAGACCATCGGCCCGCGCGACCCGCATGTCATAGACCTTTCCTTCAAGCAGACCGGCAAGTCTCCCATAAACGGGCGCCCCGCCGATCTGTTGAAGCCCGAATGGCACGAACTGCGCGACGGCGCCGTGGCGCTCGAAGGCTGCAATGGCTCCGATGAAGACGTGCTCACCTTCGCAATGTTCCCCAAAGTGGCACCGCAGTTTTTCAAAGCGCGCGCCAACGGACCCAAGAATCTGGGCAAGGATCCCAACGCAGCGCCCGCACCCGTGGTAGCCCCGCCCAAGCCCGCCGCCGAACATGGCAATGGCAACGGCAACGGAAACGGAGCACCGCATGGACCAGCGCTCTATGACGTCAAGGTCAACGGCAAAACACACAAGGTATTGATCAACCAAGTTCAGTAGAGAAGAACGAGAAATCACATGTCAACGCAAACCATGCACGAAAAGATTGAAACGCTGCACCAGCGCGAAACAGAAGCGATGCTGGGCGGCGGTCAGGAGCGGTTGGAAAAGCAGCACCAGGGTGGCAAGTTAACGGCCCGCGAACGAGTCGACGCACTGATCGACCCAGGCAGCTTCGATGAATGCGGTCTCTTCGCCGAACATCGCGCCACGCTGTTCGGCATGGCCGGAAAGAGCTTCCCCGCCGATGGCGTCGTCACCGGAGCAGCCTCCGTCGATGGACGCCTGATCCATCTGGCAAGCCAGGATTTCACGGTCTCCGGCGGTTCCGCCGGCGAAGTGCACTCCATCAAAGTCGCATCCATTATGGAGCAGTCCTTGAAGACCGGCTCGCCCTTCGTCTTCATCAATGATTCCGGCGGCGCGCGCGTCCAGGAAGGCATTGACTCGCTCTCAGGCTATGGCAAGGTGTTCTACACCAACGTCATGCTCTCCGGCTCCGTGCCGCAGATCTCGCTCATCTGCGGACCCTGCGCCGGCGGCGCGGCCTACAGCCCAGCGCTTACTGACTTCATCATTCAAACACGACAGTCGCAGATGTTCATCACCGGGCCGCAGGTCATCAAGGGCGTCACCGGCGAATCGGTCACTGCCGAAGAATTGGGCGGCCCGGAAGCGCACATGGCGTTCAGCGGCGTCACGCATTTTATCGCCGAAGATGACCAGCACGCCATTCTGCTTGCGCGCAAACTGCTCAGCTTCCTGCCTTCGAACAATCTGGAAGACCCGCCGCGTGTGGAAGGCGACCAGAACGTCGACCCCGATCCGTCGCTTGAAGACATCGTCCCCACCGACGTGAAGAAGGGCTACGAAATCCGCGAAGTCATCGCCAAGGTTGTCGACTTCGGCGACTTTCTGGAAGTGCAATCGGGCTACGCACCGAACATCGTTGTCGGCTTCGGGCGCATCGCAGGCCGCACCGTCGGCATCATCGCCAATCAGCCTTCTGTACAGGCGGGCGTGCTCGATATTAACGCCGCCAACAAGGCCTCGCGCTTCATCCGCTTCTGCAACGCATTCAATATTTCGCTGCTCACTTTTGTTGACGTGCCCGGCTTCCTGCCCGGCGTGCAGCAGGAACATGGTGGCATCATCCGCCACGGCGCAAAGATGTTGTTCGCCTACTCCGCAGCCACTGTGCCCAAAATCACCTTGATCCTGCGCAAATGCTATGGCGGTGCGTATCTGGCCATGTGCGGCAAAGACCTCGGCGCAGACCGGGTCTTCGCCTGGCCCACTGCGGAAGTAGCCGTAATGGGCGCCGAAGGCGCAGCCGACATCGTCTTCCGAAAAGAGATTCAAGAGGCAGAGGACAAGAAGGCCAAGCGCGCCGAACTGATCGAAAAGTACCGCGACGCTTTCTCCAATCCCTACGTAGCCGCAGGCCGCCGCCTGGTCGATTCCATCATCGAACCGGCCTCCACGCGCCGTCACATCGCCCAGGTAATGGAATACCTCCACACCAAACGCGAACTGCGCCCGGCCAAAAAGCACGGCTTGATGCCGCTCTAAACGAAGGAAAGAAGACATGACTGAAATCGAACAACTGCAAGCACAAGTCGTGGAACTCACCAGACGCATGGAACAGTACGAGCACCCGCAACTGCCCGTGCCATCGGCCAAACTGCCCGCCGGAATCACCGAGCCGGAGTTGATCGCCATCTCTGCCGCGGTCGCCGCCTTCCTCGGCCTGCGCGCACACATCCGCCAGATCCGTCTGGTAAGTTCCAACGCCTGGGCCCAACAAGGCCGCGTCTTCATCCAGGCCTCTCACAGGTTGTAGGGCGGGCGGAACTGTGAACCGCTCCCTCACGGTCGCGGCTCGGTGAG
>CAIRSA010000072.1 GCA_903881085.1 uncultured Acidobacteriia bacterium | reverse complement strand
CGCTTGTTAACAGCGGTGCAGACTTGCAGAATGCAGAACCGTCATGTGTTGGGGTACCTTACTTCAGCCGTGATTTCCCACCGCCATCGAACTCCGGGCCCCACGCTGTTGCCGCCGGAACCTACCACCTGAACTGTTACGGCTGCATTTGGTACTTGGGTGAAAGTGAAATCAAGGCGGCGGGGAGTATGAAAAGCATTATGCCAATCGCCGCCAATCCACTGCGAGGTACTGTGTCGAGGCGACGGTAACGTCCCAAAAGTCTTCGCCCAATCGCCACCACTGTCAGCGCGGACAATAGAATGAAAAGAGGGAAGATTTGCACGAGCGCCACTGGCCATTTGTCACGTTGGTCGGCAAATATGGCATGTGGGTCAAAGATGTAATATACAAACGGAAGTGCTCCGCATACCTGCAAGAGATATGTCTTCAATATCAGTCCCACGTCTATATGCATCTGGTACGTGGCACTTGGAGCGATCGCCAGCTTGCGAAAGATGATGCTTGCGAAAACCAAGCATAGTGTCACGGTAATGAAGGGCAAGGAGACGCGGAAGGATGGTTTCAACTTGTCCAGCCGGACATAGGCAACCCCGACATAAAGCAGGCACATCGGGTAAACGACTTCAAAAACTAATCCAGAACAAAGAAACAGAAGAATCGCAAGCAACGGTACACCGCGCTCAGGTTCGTCCAGCGCGCGCAGAAATAGGTTCAGTGAACAGTATAGAAAAAGGCAAACAACCGGGTATTGTGCACAGAAAGCCAGAATTGGATCCCATGAACCACGGAATTGAAACATAACCGGTAGCAACAAGAGCGCAATTGACGGAATTAGTTCAGAACTTGTAAGCCGCCGGACGAAGAAAAAGAATGCTGCGATGCTGGCTAAGACCGCGCTCAGAACGAAGAGTTTGTACAATAGAATATTCTGTAAAACATAGAAGACGGAATAGATATAAAATGCGAACGGAAATAGGCGCCCTTCGTTCTTAAGCCACTCTTGCGCATAGAAAGAAGTAACACCCCACAAACTGCGGTTCGTCTCGATCATATGGCCGCGGATTTGGGAGTTGATGATGTCGTCGGATATGAACCCAGTGTCCAACATCGGCATCAAGGCGAGTGCGTTGACCAAGAGAAGAGACGCGAGCAAGATAATATCGTTTCGTCTAGTTTGGAATTTCATGTTAAGCATTGATTTGTTTAAAGTGCAAGACGCGCTAGATTCATCCCCAGGATCATAGGCCGGCCCTTCCTTTAGGTGCGGAGCCACCTCCACCAAATACATCTCTCTGACATGGAAAGAAACCAAGCGTTCTGCTTATGATCTCGCCTTCGCACCTTAGCTGCCATATATAAGGGCCAACGTCCTGCGATTTGCAATTAGGCAATCGAATCGAGAGGTGTATGTTTCGGCAAAATATAGCCATCATATTGCTACAATTCTCGCCAGATGAAAATGTTTTGCATTTGAAAGAACGCCGAACAAAAACACTACAGCAGTCATACCTCATGTGCAGTAATTGCGATGAGGTTTCTTGACACCGAGACTCGTGTCCCAGCATTTTGAAATTGTAGCACGCCTTCGCAAACGCGATCTGGCAAAGTGCGTCCAAGCATTTTGCCAGTCTCACGGGGGGGGCAAAATAGCCAAGGAGAACGTGAGGGCTCTCGGATCCCCCGAACCGGCTAGTACCGCGGGCCGATCCGTCTCAAATCGGATAGTAGTCTCCCCAGGCTCGAATCGGAAATCAAATGGGCCAACCGTAACCGGATGGCCAGGATTTAGTTCAACTGTTTTAGTCGTTGATGGCGTTACGACTGTTACATGGCGCCTTGACATTGAATTTAGCGAAAAGCTATAACGCCCGGTTAGCACTTTCTTGTCGGAATTAACAAAAACAAGGGTTCCCGCACCCCGGCTCCAGGAGTGCGCTCCGTTGTGCCAGTCGCCTTCCCAACCATAAAAAGAAGACCCAAGAACGGGTACGGCCTTCGGAGGTTCTGTAGGCAACAGAGCCACAGAGAATGCCAAGTGCCGAGTGTCTCCGGGCCCGGCAGCTGTTGTTGGAGTATCTGTCTCAAATCGAAGCTGCGTCTCTCCTGGAACCATTTGTATGGTAATGGGACCAATGGTCGCGTTAGTACCCGGATCCAAGTCTACAGCTTTCGTTTGATCCGGTGTGATGATTGAAACTCGACGCTTAGCAAGAGTCCCAAGGGAAAAAGTATACTGCTTTTTGATTGGATTGTCCGACGTGTTTGTTAATACGAGAGTTGCATTTCCTTTGCTCCAAGAATGAGCGCCTTTTCGCCAGTCTCCTTCCCAGCCATAGAAGCCGGTTCCTGGGAATGGAGGAATTTCCGGCAGGACGGTTCGGCTACTAGGTTGCAGACCAACCGCTATAAATTCACCTCGGGCGTGCTTCTCAATCACTTTCCTGCCAGTCGCAGTCAAGTCCCGAAGCAGGCTTTCAGCAGAATCGGCAAACCCTGCCCGATTGATCAGTATCACACCAAAACCGAAGCTCTCCAATTTTTCGGCCATTTCTTTGGCCGGCAGCAATTCCATGTCGCGCTGCCAGCCCTCGCGGGCCCTGCCCTTGTCAGATCCATAGGAAAAGTGGAGGTTTCTGGAATGCAAGTACGGGCGAAAGTTGGAATAATCCTGCGCTCCGAACCGAGGTGGAACCTCTGGGAATTCCATCACTGGAAGCTGAAATACCATTGTGCGGGGAGAAACCTTTTGTTCCAGGCTTTGAACAAACGCACTATCGTCGTTGATAATCTTCTCCACCGCCTGAATACCCAGGTCATCGACAAAGGGGGGCAATATATCCCATAAGCCAATGCTCACAATAAGTAAGGCCAAGACCGGGCGATGAGCGGGCTGACAGATACTCGCCAGCATCCTTGTCAGAAAAAGCAGCGATAGACAAAGTATCACGATGCTGTACCTGTTTGTAGCGCGGAATAATTGTAGCCCAGATGCTCCCAGTATAAGATTTACTCCCCCAATTAACGAGAACACAACGATCCACAAAACTTGCCAGAACATCACTGGAATCCTCCAGGCTCTACCTTTGAGCAAATTCGCGACTCCGAGTCCTATTAGCCAAACTAGACCAGCAATCCCTGCCAGACCAAGATAAGGCGATCCCATTTCTCCGCGAATGAAGGCCGGTTCAAAATAGTTTGCTTGCCCAAAATCGAACAGGGCTTTCCAGCGATGGGCCGGTGGCAAGAATAACTCCGGGAGTTTTAGACCATAAATCTCCAGTCCAGCCAGTCCTCTTTCGACGACAGCGGTATTCGATCCATGCATCATGCGATACATTTGGTTCGGGACCGCCATTGACAAAGTACAAGCGACGCTAACAGCGGTGATTGCAACAACGGATTTGAATTTCGCAATATTGCGGCGCAGGAGTTGGGCAATGATGGCAAAGCCCATTAGCTGCCAGAAAAGAAAGGCATAATAAATGGCGCAGAAGCCGGTGAGCGCTGCAATAGCTACAGCACACCACCAACGGCTGGAATTAATCAGCAGTTCCTTGGTGTCTAGACACCACCATGTAACCAGCAAGAAAAAAGGAATGTGGAAATAATAACTTAGGACGAGATGCATTTGGAGGCGCGCAGACATGTAATGCGAAAACGAATAAACTACGGCGATCGCAAAAGAAAACATCCACGGATAGCGCAAAATACGGCATGTAATATAAAATGCACAGGCAGCCAGAATGGATGCCAGGAGACAAGCCAGATTGAGGGCGGGTATTAAGCCGAAAAGTCGAGCAAGAATGCCGATGAAGTACGGCAACATCTTTTCGCTCGTTGGGAAGTCGTTCCAGTTCGCGATGAATGGGGCATTCAGGGAACGGACTATCATCCAGGAGAAAGGCGACAACTCGCCTTCCTGGTATGCTTTTATGGTTGCCAGGTTCCACCAACCATCCCAGGAATAGGAGGCTACAGGCACGCTCCAACTGGCGATGGTCATCCTGTTGTAGGTTACACACCACACCATTGTTACGAGAACAGTCAAGGCGAAAACGCGAGCGACTTCTTCGCTGGGAACCCGTTTGAGCGCGATAAGAATCGAATTTGTGACTTTGTTGTTATTCAAACGCATAATCTCTGTCAGTATTACGACTAAGGACCGATCCTCACTCCATTTGAAATTCAGGCAAGCCGCAATTTACACGCAGTAAGTGCTTGTTTTGGCGGAAGACGGGTTGACGTTTGAGACGGCAGAACCAGTACCAATTGGCATGACCGCAACCAGTTCAACAAACCGCCGACTTGTTTCTAGTAAGTCCATTATGGCACGCATGTGGCTATCGGCCACCACGGACAGACTCCCCATTAACAGACACACTCATCATTGAAATCGTTCTGTCTTGCGTATTGTAAAGGCCACGGAGCGTAGCGGCAAAACGATCAGCAATCACACGCCATGAGAACTGACCAACTACGTGGTTTCTAGCTCTTTCAATGAGGGCGGCAGTTTCGCCAGGGGAGGCTTGACGAAGACGCTCAATGACTTGCGGGAATGCGATCAATGGAGCAATATGGGTTGTGACGCCGTTCTCGATATTCAACCCGCGAGCGCCAAATGGCGTGGTTAAAGTGGGGATCCCGGCCGCCATGTAGTCAAGCATTTTAAGATTCGTTCCAGAACCAGTCTCCATTGGGTTTACCGCCAAATCAACCGTTCCCAGAATCGTATCTTTTACCGAGTCATCGACCACACCCGTCGATTCCATGTTATCCGGCAGCATAAAGCCGAAATGGTCGAGATAGCTGCCAACACTTCCAACCACCAGAAATTTGATATATGGCAGGCTGCGGGCAATTTCCATGAGGCAAAACACCGCTTCAATATTGGGTCCGTGCCAGCTCCCCATGAACAGCACGGTAAATGCATCGCTCTGGCATTTGTCCCTTTTCAGTTGTTGACGTTCCTGCAATGTCCTAAAAGTAACAGTCTCCAGATCGACGCCGTTCGGAACAATAGAAACATCTTCCAGAGAACTGCCGTAAATCCTATTGAACGCCTTCGCATCCTCTTCCAGACAGGCCATAATCAAATCGCTTGACTCGCAAGCGCGGCGTTCAATGGCTTCAGTCAGTGTGACATAGTGTCTGCCTAACGCATTTCCGGGAAGGATCGAACTCTTGAGGACAGCCTCAACATCATGTGCCTCGTAGATTAGCCCTTGCCCGTTGCGAACTTGTTCGAGTGCCGGCAACAGGAATGGGTGGCATGCAACTAGAATGTCCGCATCGGCAGCGGAGCGGGCAAGCGCAGTAGCATAATCCGGGGTCAAATGATACAACTCTGGCATCACCACGTCAGTGACTGGAACGCCATCCAATTGTGCCGAGAGTTCCCACTCCTTGCGGGCATGTTCCAGAGTCTTCGGAATTCGGATCTCCCTTACGCCGGGGGCGACTTCGCCTTCGAACGCAGGCTGGCCATAGTCGGCTACGGAAACTACATCGACCTGGAAACCGGGCGCCAAATTACGGTAAAGATGGAAGACTCGTGCCTGCCCGCCGCCACGCGGGGGATAGACCGGAAAGGTGAGCGCCATCGTAATTTTCGGCACAGAGGTCTCACGCTTTCGGATAGTAGATGCCGGCCGTGCTTTAGGCGCTTCCCCTAGCAGGCTCGAAACGACACTTTCCCAACTGATGTGACCGACTCGTTGGCGGCACGCATCTGCCATTGCGAGAACCTGCCGTCTGTTGTTTGCCGCCTCATCGATCTTTGCAGCCAGAGCCGTCGGAGACGGATCGCTGATAAACCCGGTCTCACCATCCGTTACAAATTCGAGAGGTCCACCAGAATCCGTAGTCGTGATCACCGGTTTTCCGTTTAGCATCGCCTCGATGGTCACCATGCCATAGTCCTCGTCATAGGGGATATACAGCACAGCCAAGGCATCGGCGTAATAATCGGCGACATCATCGTCATTCACGAATCCAAGAAATTCGATACGTTCATCGCTCCTGGCGAGCTGGCGAAGTTCTGGTTCATCCGGTCCGGTGCCCGCGATCTTGAGCGATATCCTGGACTTTACATGCTGCATCGCTTCAATCATCAAGCGAACGCGCTTCGCGTTATCGACTCGTCCCACAGTGAACAGGTAGTCTGCGCTTCCCTTCCTGGAAACCGTCAAGTGGGTAGGATGATGAACGACTTGAACGTCGACGCCTTCAGGGAAGTAGTCCTGCCGGCCAGCAACATTTTTAGCAATTGCCGTGTAGCGGCGAATTCTTGAGGCCGCCAAGCCAATTCCGTCTAAATAATGGATCACTTGACGGGCTAGTGGGCCCGGAAAAGCAAAGACGTCCTTATCAATATCACTGGAGTTCCTCAGATTGTGCAGGTGCCCGAAAAACTGTTCTAACCGAGTGGAGTCCTCTTTGTAGCGGTCCATGAAACCAGTCAGCGCCTGGATCTTAGGGTTCGGACTAGAACACTTAAGCGGGAGCCGCGTAAAATGATATGTATCGTAGAGCCCGCGCAACCTGTGTTGCATGTAGCACACGTGGTTTGGGTGATTTACCATCCAGGCAGGATATTTTGTTGAAATAACTAAGTCGAAATGGGAGAGATTAAGTTTTGAGAATGACTCGTAGGTATCGACTAAGTCCCAGAACGAGTGCTCACGGCTAGGCAATTTTATCAGGTCAACATGATGGGGGGTCTGCTCATTAACAAACTTTATGAGCCCCCACCAGAGCTTTTCAGCTCCACCAATACAGAAAGGTACAGGGCTGGGTGCGACGATGGCAATTTTCATGGGTCAGATTCCGGCGTAGCCTCCTCAAGATTTCAACAATTCGGCAGCAGCCCGCTCCCATGAAAAATTCATGGAATGATAGTGCGAGAATGCGGCCGCACCCAAATCTATGGAGAAGCTTTGATTATAGTATAATTTGTCGATTGCCGCTGCGATTTCCTCCGGCTCCGGTGGCACGACAAGTCCAGTTTCACCGTCGACCACGAACTCAAGGGGCCCCCCGGAATCCGTGCAAGTGATGACAGGCTTCCGTGCCAGCATTGCCTCCAACGTGACGTAGCCATAATCCTCATCCTTCGGACCAAAAAAAACAGCCAGGCTGCTGGCGTAATAACCAAGCATCTCCCGGTCTGTAAGGTTTCCTAATAGCCGGACACGATTTCCGACTTCGAATTCGCCAATCAACTTCTCGTACTGAGGCCGTTGGCCGCCGTCGCCACCGATGAGCGCCGCCATCGGCGACTTGACAAACTTCATCGCGCGAATCAATAAGCCCTGCCGCTTCAGCGTCTCCAACCGGCTGGGCATGAAGATGAAAGGTTGGGGCTTGGCGGAGTACAATCCAGCAGCCAACGGCGGAGGGTGGTACAGCGCCGTTGATTCGACCCCATTGTACTTGAGCAACCGCTTGGAAACGTTCTTCGCTATCGTATAAACCCGCTTCACGCCTGAGAGATGAGCGGTATCTTTGGCGATGATCTGCTCCCGTAGCGCTAAGGCTTCGGGAGACGCAGGATTCTCGCTGTCCCACAAGTCATAAACAGATCGATGCTGATGCAGCAGCCATACAACCTTATTGTGGTGCGAGAGGTAATAGGCTGGAAACTTCAGGCAGATCACGACGTCCGGATTGTAGCCGTTAATATTCGCGAAGTTTTCAGCCTCCCAGTTCGCCATGGTTCTTGTTACTTCGCTATCGGGAAAGAACCGGAATGGCATAGTTACGGTTTCCACGTCGTGCCCTGCGAGCTTACACGCGTCGGACAAACCGCGGGCAAGCGCCTCGGCGCCTCCGCTGATAAAGGGAACTTGAACTGTTGCGATCGCGATTCTCATTCCGCCTTCTTACCCATCCAAACAGCGTCCCTGGAGATCGTGACATAAGCTCCAAGATCGTCGAACTTCATTTCGCGTATGGGGCGAATTTCAGTTCGCCCCTCATTGAAACAGTAAACGGTGCTGTCAGAAAAACCGCGGAACTCGGCCAGTGCCTCCAAAGTGTCCGGGAAGATGGGGCGTTTGTGAGTGGGGTCGCGATAGAAGTCGCCCGCTGTTACCAGCAGATTGCGGGCATTCGGGGTTTCCATTAGCGCCAAGCCACCCGGCTTCAGCACCCTTAACATTTCGTCCATGATGGCAATCAGCATCCTGAGCGGGATGTGTTCAATAAAATGGAACGAGCTCACCATCGAAAAACTACGGTTCTTCTGTTTTCTCAAATACTGCAGAGCATCCGCCTGCGTGACAGCAAGCCCGAATTCTCCACATTGTTCAACTAAAAGCCTATTAAAATCGACGCCCTGGGCCTCGATACCGGACTCTTTCAGCAGCTGGAGCCATTCTCCACGGCCGCAGGCTATATCGAGCACAGGCGCGTTCGCAGTACGGGCGAGGGCTTCCTTAACATGCGGCAGGAAAACCTTGCATCTCTCCTTAATGTCTTCCCTGGACCCGCGGAAACGATCTTCGAAAGCGACATACAGCGTGTCGAGAAAATGATCGTCTTCGCTGGCGATTTCCTGTACTTGTTCCTTAGAGAAGGGCTCTGGTAGCCTTTTGCGCGCCTGTTCGAGAAAAATGCCGAGTCTGCGCTGCTGGTCGAGCAGGGACTGCTTATGGTCTTCCGTCTGTCTTCCAAGTCCGTGGACAGTATCCTGAATGTTTTGGACAACCAGGGGGGAGACTCTTGCATCCTCGCACGCGCCCACGCGCAGACTGACGTTGGACAATTCGTCTTTGCCTGCCTTTGTTTCAAGCTGATTCGTGAGCTGTTCTGCTAGTTGTGTTGTTACCCGGATTTCTGCTGCTAATGCCTCGGAATAGGAGTAATCGGTTTTCGATTCAAGCCGCGATCCCAACTCGTCGAGGAGTTGCTGACCGGCTTTCATTTCAAGACGTGAAGCCAGTTCGGCAAGGTGCTGCTTCTCGGCTTTGTTGTCCATCCGGGCCGTCAACTCGTCGAGATGTTGCTTACTGGCTTTGGCTTCAAGACGTGAAGCCAGTTCGGCAAGGTGCTGCTTCTCAGCTTTGTTGTCCATCCGAGCCGTCAACTCGTCGAGATGTTGCTGACTGGCTTTGGTTTCAAGATTTGAAGCCATTTCGGCAAGGTGCTGTTTCTCGGCTTTGTTGTCCATCCGAGCCGTCAACTCGTCCAGGTGCTGCTGCTCGGCTTTGCTCTCCACCCTCGAAGCTAATTCCGCCAGATGTTTTTTCTCGGCCTTCGCCTCAACCGATTGTGACAACTCTTCCAGTTGCACCAGACTGGCCTTGGCCGTCAGCCCAGATGAAACCGAATCCGACAAGTCAGCCACACTCTTCCTGTCGGCCTTTGAAAATTCAAGCCGCGATAATTGCCGTTGAAGCTCAGCGACCAATTCTTTCGGCACCAGAAGATCTTCGACGGCAGCCCGGTGTTGCCCGATTTTCGTCTCCAACTGGAAAGCAAGTTCCTTGAGTTCTTCCAAAGTGACTTTTGAGGCCAGGCGGCCGGAGACGGATGAATCCAACTCAGCCAGACTGTTCTTATCGGCCTTGGCAAATTCAAGCCTGGACATTTGACGTTGGAGTTCATGACACGATTCACGCAGCGCGGAAAAGACTTCGAGCTCATTCCGGTCGGGCTTCTGCGATGAAATTACTTGGAGCTTATCGTCCAGATCTGAGATTGCGCTTCGATCAGCCTTGGAGAAGATGACCTTACTCAGTTGACGCTGCAACTCGGATATCGTCTCCTGTTGCTTTGACATGGTGTTTTCTATACTTCCGGGGGCTTCATTCAGATGGAAGATAATGGGTAATCTAAGCAGGATATAAAGCGACCTGAAGGCATAACCTAAGACCGGCAGACGAAAAATCCGGCTAAGAAAGTAGGCCTTTTCCAAACCTTTGATAACGACGCCGATTTGCTTGCCTTCCGGCGAAAAGCGCATCGACCCCAACAGGCAGATCTTTCCGATCTTTCCGGAACGTAGCAGCTGAAGGTAATTCCCCAGGCCTGACTCATCGGGCTCTCTTTTTAGGATGTAGTTATACGCGATACGCACGAACTGTTCGTCTTGATACCGAAGGAAGTCATCCAGAGTTTTCGGACCGGTTTCCGTCTTCTGCATACCGATTAGAAAAGGCGTTGATCTTGCTTGCTGCCCCGGGACAGGCTCCGATGAACTTGCTGCGTCCCGTAGGGCAACTTCTTGGTTTACGGCATGAATCAGGCTATCCAAGTCTACTTCATCATTGGACATTTTCATTTTGAGTCCTCATGATAACATGTTTGGATCGAGATAAACCCGGTGATTGCCGCTACATCCCGGCGTCTCCGGTTCATGCCGGGTAGTGCTTCGACGGGATGGTTTGACTCGCTTTCCGCATGAGACTCTTCCGCGTCGACCGCAGGGGAATAGTCGAGGGGCTAGAACCGCACCGCGCGATGTTATAGACTACGGATGCCATGCTGCATATAATCTTAACCACCGCATTATTAATCACCACAATGTCGGCCCTGGCGCAACAAGCGCCCGCGCCGCCAATTGTTTCTCCTGAGGTCTCAGCCGACCATAAGGTCACCTTCCGCATCCAGGCCCCGAAAGCCACCGCAGTGAAACTCTCCGGCGGCGACATCCCTGACAACGGTCCTGGCGCGGCCATGACCAAGAACGACGCAGGCCTATGGGAAGTCACGCTCGGCCCGCTCCCGGCCGGCGCCTTCCGCTACAATTTCAACGTCGATGGCCTCAGCGTGATTGACCCGCGCAACCCCGCCATCAGCGAATCGAACAACAACGTGTGGAGTCTGGTCGTCGTCCCTGGCTCCGATTTTATGGACACGCGCGAAGTGCCGCACGGCGCTGTCGCCGCCGTCACCTACAAATCGGCGTCGCTCAATCGCATGCGCCGCATGCACATCTATACGCCTCCCGGCTACGAAGCGGGTAAGGACAAGTATCCGGTCTTCTATCTGCTGCACGGCTCCAGCGACAGCGATGATTCATGGAGTTCCGTCGGCCGCGCCGGGTTCATTCTCGATAACCTGATTGCCGACAAAAAAGCCAAGCCGATGATCGTCGTCATGCCTGCCGGGCACACTAGTCCGATGGTGCGCCGCGCGCCCGGCGCCACCGGCCCGAACCCCACCGAGGAGTTCGTCACCGATCTGATGGGCAGCATCGTGCCCTATGTGGAATCGCACTATCGCGCCAAGACTGACCGCGCCTCGCGCGCCATCGCCGGCCTGTCGATGGGCGGCAGCCAGACGCTCAACGCCGCGATCCCGCGCCTGGATAAGTTCGCCTATGTCGGCGTCTTCAGCTCCGGCTTGTTCAACGCCGCCAATCAGCAGGGGCCAAGCTGGGAAGACACTCACAAAGCCGAGCTCGATAATGCCGAATGGAAGAAGGGCCTGAAGCTCCTCTGGTTCGCCACTGGCAAAGAAGACCGCCTGATGCCGAGCACCAAGTCGACTGTCGCGATGCTGGAAAAGCACGGCTTCAAGCCCGTGTTTATTGAATCCGCCGGCGGCCACGTATGGCTCAACTGGCGCGATTATATGAACCAGTTCGTGCCACAGTTATTTAAATAAATCCAATCTGCAGGCAACACTCGTAGTCCAGTTTGCTATGCAGAATCTCACTGAAATTGTTAAGCAGCTTTATGCCGCGTTTGGGCGCGGCGACATTCAGGCTATCCTCGACATCATGGCGGAAGATGTCGAACTGGAGGCTTGGGCCGATAATTCGGGGCTCAAGGCCAACATCCCCTACTTCCGCTATCGCACGGGCAAAGCCGGCGCGGCCGAGTTTTTCGGCGTCGTGGCCCAATTGAAGATCAGCGAATTCAAGGTGCTCTCCATCATGGAAGGTGGCAACCAGGTGGCGGCAGAGTTCGTGATTGAAGCCGATGTCCCAGGCGACGGACACTACCGCGACGAAGAGATGCATCTGTGGACCTTCAACGAAGCGGGCCAGGTGATCCGTCTGCGCCACTACCTCGATACGGCGAAGCATATTGAAGCCTGCCGCAACTGGCGCTAGTTCGGAAAAATTAACTCCAGCGGCTGGCGAGGGCATCTGAACCTTGGATGCTCCCTCTTCTTTTGTTTGTTTTGTTCTCGGGCCAAGCGGCCGCTCAATCCACTCAGACCTGGGCCCAATGGCACGGGACGACCAGAGATTCCCAATCGCCAGGGAAGCCTTGGCCTGAGAAGTTGGATGGTCTCAAACCGCTATGGCGCGTGGAACTGGACAAAGGCTATTCCAGTCCAATCGTAGCCGAAGACCGCGTGTTCGTGACCGGTTCAGCCAAAGATGGCTCGGAGATTGTCCGCGCGCTCGACCGCGCTACTGGCCGCGAATTGTGGCGCGCGTCATGGAAGGGCAAGATCTCCGTGCCATTCTTTGCCAAGTCGACCGGCGATTGGATCAAGAGCACTCCTGCCTATGACGGCAAGACTGTGTTCGTTGGCGGCATGGAAGAAGTGCTGGTTGCGCTTGACGCCAAGACCGGCAAGGAGCTCTGGAAGATCGATTTCCCCAAGGAATTTGGCACACCCAAGCCGGAGTTCGGCTTCGACAGTTCTCCTCTGCTCGAAGGCGATTTCCTCTATGTGCAGGCGGCCGATTCCACCTTCAAGCTGAAGACTTCCAACGGCAGCGTTGTCTGGCGCACATTGAAGCATTCCAGCGACATGGTCCAAGGCGGTGCATTTTCTTCTCCGGCGATCGGCACCATTGCCGGACGCCGTCAATTGTTGGTGCAGGACCGCATCAACCTGAACGGAGTGGACCTCGAAACCGGAGCGGTGTTGTGGTCGCAGGAGGTCCCCAACTTCCGCGGCATGAACATCCTGACTCCGGTAGTTTATAAGGATGCCGTTTTTACCAGCGCGCACCAGAACGACACGTATCTTTACCGTGTGGGGCGCAAAGCCGACCGCTATGAGGTTGAGCAAGCCTGGAAAAACAAGGCCAAGGGCTACATGTCGGGAGCGGTCATCGTAGGCGACTTCGCGTACCTGCACCTGGGCAACCAGCGCCTCACCTGCATCGATCTGCGCACCGGCGAATCCACCTGGACCACCACGCCTTTCGGCAAGTATTGGTCGATGGTGCGGCGAGGCGATAAGATCCTGGCTTTGGATGAAACAGGCGAGCTGATCCTGTTCCGCCCGAATCCGGAGAAGTTCGAAAAGCTGGACTCCAAAGAGGTGGCGCAAAGCGAGGCCTGGGGCCATCTCGCCGTGGTTGGCGACGAGGTATTCGTCCGCGACTTGACCGGCATCGCGGCGTTACGCTTCACAAACTAACCCCGATCACCGCGCGGTGCGATACGCCGCTCCGGCCTCTGCCCACAGGCGTTTCACCAACTCGCCGGCGGGAGGAACGTCCTTCACTTCGCCAACGCCCAGTCCAGCGTACATGGCGCCTTCGCTGAGTTTGCCCTTGCAGCTAACCAGCGGCAGGTGGATGAAATAACGGCGGATTTCGAAGCCATCGGCGCGCGTGTACAGAAAATCGTTTTCGCCGGGGCGCTTGCCGGGCGGGGGACACCCGGCCACCTCCCAGGCTTCGAACGTTGAATTGCGCACGGCGCGATGAAGCTGCGGAATCGTGCCCTGCCAACACATGGAGAGCGCGGTATCGGAGCCCTTTGTCGCGGTGAGGGTTTTCTTATACTCATCGTGGGCGTTGCTTTCCACGGTGGCCACGAATCGCGTGCCAAGCAGTGCGCCGCCCGCGCCCGCGGCTAACGCCTTGTAGATGCCCGTACCGTTTCCAATGCCTCCGGCGGCGATCACCGGTGTGTCCTTGGCTTCTTCCAACACTCCCGGCAAGGCATCGTAGACGCTGGCATGACCCTGCACATAGCCGCCTGCTTCCGTGCCCTGTCATATGAGGAAGTCCGCGCCAGCATCGAGCGCAGCGCGTGCGCCCACCTGCAAACCGAAGCGGGCATTCGCGGCGCGGATCATGGCGACTGTTTGTTTCGAAGGAATACCCCAGGAAAACTGGATGATCGGGGCGCCTGCTTCCAGGCAGATTGGCAGAATGTCTGGTGGATCGGTGGGATAATGCTGCAGCACTATATTCACGAAGAACGGGCCTTTGGTTGCCGCCCGTAGCGCCGATACGCGCTCCTTCGCATTGCGAACGTTGAGCGAGCCGAGTGAGCCCATTCCACCTGCGTTGGAAACGGCCGCTGCCAGGGCGACGGTTGTCACAGTTCCGAAGCCAGCTTGAAAAAGGGAAACGCGCATGCCGAGCTGGTCAAGCAAAGATTTGGTACGCGCCGAAGGCCAAGGTTTTTTCGCGGCTGCAGCGTTCGCCGAAAGCCGTCAATGGCCGCGGTGGTTCCAAGAAAATCTCGCCGGGATTGAGTTATGCGGACGATTTTACCGCACCGGTGGGGCGGGCTTCAGCCTGCGGAGGACTTCAGTCCGACCGATGATATCCAATCTGATATCATCGGAACAATGCGGTATGTGCTGGACACTTGCGTAGTCGTCTCTGCTTTGCTTTCCCGCAATGGAGCGAGTAACCAGGTGTTGCGAATGGCGTTGCAGGGCGAGATTCCTTGTGTATGCCACTATAAGCTGCTGTCTGAGTACCGCGATGTGCTATTTCGAATGGTAAGACGCAAGGCACTGGTCTTTTCGCAGGCGCAGGTAGAAAGCCTCCTGGCTGCCTTGGTGACAATTGCCGAGGAAGTGGAAGTGCGGTATCTGTGGCGGCCCAACTTACGGGATGAAGCGGACAACTTTGTATATGAGGCCGCGTTTGCCGCCAGCCCCGCGACCATTGTGACTCACAATGTCCGCGATTTCCGCAAGCCGGAAATCCAGTGGCCGGCTGTTTTGGTGAAGACGCCGCAACAGATCTTGACGGAGGTATCGAGGAATGCACAAACAAAAAAGCTTCCCATTAAGGATCGGTGAGCAGGAACGCCGCCGCGCGCAGCGGCTGGCTGTGAAGATGGGCCTATCCGAAAACCGGCTGTACGCGGACCTCATCCAGGAAGGTCTGCTGGTGCGGGAGCAAATGGCGTACTTTGAGAAGCTGCGAAACATGCAGGTTCCCTCAAGCGCTGGACTGGCGCTGTTGGACCTGGCTCCAGACGTACCGCCGTCGAAGGAAGACGCATTACCCAAGGCTCGCCGGAGCCGGTAGCGGAGTTACCGTTTCAACAGCCGTTCCAGCCAGGTCTTCTGCGGTGCGTCCCAGCCTTCCAGCATCCAGATATCGGTAGGCCACTTGGCTATGGATGTCAGGAACCGCTTGCCATCGGGATGAATGCTGAAGCCGAAGATGTTGTTGGCCGACGCAGGCAGCTCCACCGGTGCCAGCATCTTCTCCGCCCCGGTCTTAACGTCGAATGAAAAGAGTTGCCACTGCGCGCCCTCGCCGGTGGTGTTGCGGAAGATGCCGTAGACCTGGCGGCCGTCTTTTGAAAATGAGAACGCCGATAGCTTGCGCGGGGTGAGGATTCGAGGCGTACCGCCGTCGGGCGAGATCATGGAAACGCCCTCGGCGGAAGAGTAGGCGATCCACTCGCCAGTGGGCGACCACTGCGTGGTTGAATAAGAGAAAACGGCTGGAACAGCTCCGGCAATCGTGATCTCAGCCGCCCTGGGTACGGGCTTCATCTTTACCAGTTTCGGTTTACCTTCGACCGTTCGCACAAAGACAATCCATTGGCCATCGGGGGACCAGGCGTAAGTTGTTTGTAGGTCAATGTCTGCAATGCCTGTTTGGCGATCTCCCGTGGCATTCGAAATCATTACTTTACGCCGCCCCTTCAACAATTCCGTAAAGAGGAATCGAGTGCCGTCGGGCGCCCATCGTGGATTGTAAGTGGCGCCATTTGGAGTCTCGGCAACACGGCGCGAGAAGCCCTCCGCCGAAGCATGATCTTCAATAAAAATGCGCGGGGCCGATTCTCCGGTCGAGAACAGAAAGTGCGTCCCGGAAGGAGCCCATTCCGGCTGCCAATGGATTCCTCCGCCAGTCAGAACGGTGTGGACGCGCCCCTCCGGCAGGGAGATCTCTATTACTTCCCATGAGGTGGCAAGGCTCGTATACGCGAGCTTCTTACCGTCGGGTGAAACCGACACCCCGTCCACCTTGGCCTGCGTGCTACATATCACCCGGCTGCTGGCATCCGTGACATCAACAAGAACTAACCCATTTCCATCGAACGGAGCCGAAATCAGATGACGGCTATCAGGCAGCCACGCCGAGCGGGAGCCGATACGGCCCAGGCTGCGAGGAGTCCCTGACGGCCACGGCACAATCCAGAATTCAATACTCCCGTGGCCAACAAGTAGAAGGGAACCATCTGGCGAAAAGGAGATGGGATTTACCTGGGTGTTCGGGAGCAACGGCAGTTCCTTCGGCACTCCTCCCTGGATGGTGGATACCCACGTCTTCCCAGCTCTATTAAAGACGAGCGTCTTCCCGTCCGGATGATGCGCGACGGATCTGGCATTTTCCAGCACCAGTTCTGTAGAGCCTCCCGATGCACTTACCGCCCACAGGCCACCGGATGACTCATAATAGACGGTGGTCCCATCCGGGGACCAGGAAGTCGCTTCACAATCGGATTCGGCGTGCGTGAGTTGCGTTGTTTCCCTCGAACCCACCGCCTTGGTAAACATCTGGTAAATACCGTGGATGGCAGCCTTGTAAGCGATGCTCTTCCCGTCGGGCGACCAGTGAGGATTCGCCTCGGTGGCTTCTTCGCGGGCAATGGGGGTGAATTTGAGGGCCGAAAGGTCTGGCGGGGGCGGAGTGGTCAGCAAGGCCGCCAACAAGGCCCCAAGAATCAGGCCCGCAACTCCGATCCACGGAACCGCCCGCCGTGGCTGATGCAGAGGAATCACCACCGATTCCGAAAACCGCTCTCGCACCTGGCGAAGCTCACGATACAGATCGCGCGTGGAATCGTAGCGCTCAGCCGGGTCCTTCGCCATCAGCCGCTCAATGATCCAGCGCAATGGCGCGGGCACGCTTGCAGGCAAGGGTTCAGCATCTTCGCGAATAATCGCCACCATGGTTTCAGCCCCGCTGCCACGTTGAAAGGCCCGCTTGCCCGTGGCCAGTTCGTACAGCACCAATCCCAACGAGAACTGATCGGACTGCGCCGTCAGATCCACTTCTCCGCGCGCCTGCTCAGGACTCATGTAGGCGATGGTGCCCACCGTGCTGCCAGGGTCGGTGATATCGATCGCCACGGAGCGAGTTTCATCATTGGAACCAGATGCGGCTTTCGCCAGGCCGAAGTCGAGTATGCGGATGCGTCCGTCGCGAGTGAGAAAGATGTTATCGGGCTTTAAATCGCGATGCACGATGCCCGCCGCATGCGCCGCGGCCAGCCCATCGGCGATCTGCACCGCCATGTCCAGCAGCTTGCGCGGCGAATCGGGAGGCGCAACCGGCGCGCCCTCGATAAACTCCATCACCAGATAGTTCGGACCCACGTCGTAGATCTGGCAAACGTTCGGATGATTCAGTGCGGCGATCGACCGCGCCTCACGCTCGAAGCGCTCGCTGAATTCGTCCTGCGAAACCTTGATGGCGACATCGCGATTCAGCCTTGGGTCCCGCGCCTTATACACCTCACCCATGCCGCCCTTGCCCAGCAGCGAGACGATTTCATACGGTCCAAGTTTTTCTCCTGCCGCGAGCGCCATTTCGATGTATTGTACTACGCCAGGTAGGGCGGGCTTCAGCCTGCGGAGGACTTCAGTCCGACCCAAGCTGAGATTTTTCCGGCAGTCCAAGCACTATCAAGCTATGCCCACCCACCAACGCCACCTTCCGCACCTATATCAACTCGACCACCCAATCTTCATCACCTTCCGCCTACAAGGCAGCCTACCCGAAGGCCGGTTCTTCCACAAAGGCGCCATAACCTCAGGAAAAGCCTTCGTCTGTATGGACCGCTTGCTGGATACTAACAGCAACAGCCCCAGATATCTTCAACTTCCCAACGTCGCCGAATGCGTGGTCGAAGCAATCCAACAACAATCGGCAACCAGCTACGAACTCCATGCCTGGGTAGTCATGCCCAATCACGTACACCTGTTGATTACTCCACACGTGGATGTTTCAAAGATCATGCGGCAGTTGAAAGGCTCCACCGCGCGACTGGGGAATGCTTTAATCGGCTTAACCGGATCGCCGTTTTGGCAGAACGAGAGTTATGATCATTTGGTCCGGGGAGCCGAGGAGTTCAGTCGAATTGAGAACTACATTGTTCAAAACCCTGTGAAGGCTGGGTTGGTTGAGATTGACGAGGAGTTTCGGTGGTCCTCTGCTTTTTGCGGAGTCGGACTGAAGTCCTCAGCAGGCTGAGAGCCCGCCCTACTTGGTATCCTGAAAGCGACAGTGCCCCCTACAACTTAAAGACGGCGTCCGCGCGTCATCCGAAAAACTTCTCAATCCCGCCCTTGCCGCCCGGATCCATGCGGACCAGCACCTGCTCATCGTTCTCGCCGCCGGCAAAGGCACCCGCTTCGGGCAGGCGCCAAAGTGCATTCAGCCCGTGGGAGGCACGTCTCTGGCGCGTCACTCCATCAATGAATTTCATCGCTTCAGCCAGTCGCCATCCATCTGCCTGGTCGGCTACAAACATGAAGAGGTCGCCGCCGCGCTCGGACCGCAAAGCATCTTCATACATTCTGAAAACCCCACCGGCGGCACAGCTTTCGCGGCCATGGAAGCCTTCAGCGTGCCCGGCCTGCTGGAACAGAATCCGCTGCTCACCATCACCATGGGCGACCGTATCGTACCCTCGTCCATCTTCCGCCGCCTTGCCGAAACGCACGGCCGCGGCGCGAAGGAGGCCACCCTCACCTTCCTCAGCGCCATCTACGAACCGCCCATGAATCGCGGCAAAGGCCGCGTCCTGCGCGACGCAAACCATCAGGTGACACGCATCATTGAAGAGAAAGACATCCTCGCGATCACTGACCAGGCCGCGCGCCAGCGTCTGCTCGATCTCACTGAGGGCAACTGTCCGCTCTACGTCATCCGCGCCGCCACGCTGCACAAATATCTATCGGCCCTCACCAACGACAACGCACAAAGCCAGTTCTATCTCACCGACATTATCGAAGCCATCGGCAGCGATGGCGGCGAGATTCGCACCTGCACCACCAGTCCCTCAGAGCCCGAATACGACCTGCTCTGCAGCGATGTCACCAAGCCGATGGACCTCGCCCTGCTTGAGGGCATTCTGGCCTCGAAGCGCGGCCTGCTGTTTTCCGATGAGATCGAAATCGAGGAGGCCGCTCGTGTGATCGCAGCCGGCCG
Source organism: uncultured Acidobacteriia bacterium (assembly GCA_903881085.1). Lineage (GTDB taxonomy): Bacteria > Acidobacteriota > Terriglobia > Bryobacterales > Bryobacteraceae > CAIRSA01. The sequence goes on along the minus strand of CAIRSA010000072.1, from coordinate 50,937 downwards.
CCCTCGCGCGCAGGTCGCCTCCATCGCCCGCCAGTTGGGCGACATCATGGAAGAGATCCGCAAGGAACAACTGCCCTTCGATCACGAACACCCCGTCGCTATTGGAGTTGCCGGTGGTCGCCTGCGCCTCGCTTTCATGCATCCGGACATGGTGCGCTTCCACGGCCCGGCGTGGCAGATGCCCATCGGCGCGGGTGCGGAAGAGGGCGAAGAGCAGATCGTGCTGCTGTTGCAAGCGGCCGGCGATCATCGCATTCACCTGCATCCGATCGACCGCAAGTATCGCGAGAACGTGAACTTCGTCCCCACCGACAACGAAGCGCACTACCCCGGCGAGCACATCGCGGACCTGCACTCCTACGAGGCATTTGGCACCAGCCTTAGCGAAAATCTGCTGTTGCAGCTCGGCTACTTTGCCGACGAAGAGCTCGACACACGCCGCACGCGCAAAATGCCACTGCCGCCTTCCACGCTATGGGTCTCAAACAACATACGCCGTCCGTTCGCCGTCCACGTCAATCGCCAACAGGCCGACCCTAACGATGTGAAGAATTTTTTGCGCAAGGCCTTCTACCAGCGCTTCGGACTGCATCCACAGCCCGAATTCGTGGAAGTGCACCCCGGCGGAGGAGCCTCCGCCGTGCGCCTGAAAAACTACGATGTGCTCAGCCGGCTGATTCAGCGTCTACGGTTCATCGTAGCCGCGTAGCTTGCGGATCCAGATGTTGCGATAGCGCACGCTCGAGTTGTGATTCTGTAACATGAGCGGCTCTTCCGCGCCATGGTCTACATACTTGCCGTTCTTAGCGTGCGGCGTGTCGCCCAAATATTCCTGGCGGTTTTGCAGCACCACGCCGTTATGAAATACCGTGGCGTAGGCGGACTTTACCAACTGGCCGTCTTTGAAGCGCGGCGCTTCGAACACAATGTCGTATGCGTTCCATTCGCCGGGCTTGCGCATGACGTTTACGAGCGGCGGCCATTGGCCATAGAGCGAGCCGGCCTGGCCGTCTGCGTAGGTGGGGTTCTCAAACGAATCGAGCACCTGCACCTCATAGCGTGTCATGAACATGATGCCGCTATTGCCACGATCCTGGCTCTTGCCTTCAATCTTTGCGGGGGCGGCCCATTCCACATGCAACTGCACGTCCTGGAATTTATCGCGCGTTTGAATGCTGCCGCTCCTAGGCACGACTTCGAAGTAGCCGTTCTCAACCTTCCACTTTGGTTCGGTGGGCTGGCCCTTCACGGGTGTCATCCATTTGGAGAGGTCCTTCCCATCGAACAGGATGATGGCATCGGAAGGGGCAGGCGTCGACACCGGAGCGCCCGGCGTAATCACGCGCGGCCGTGGGCGGCTGGAATCATGGACGCGCCATTTGCTATTCGGAATCAGTGGCGTGTTGTCGTAACCCAAGGTGTGGTCCGCTTGCGCAAACGCCGCCCCAGCGCAAATCAGGAAGGCTAGAATATTTCGAAATGACATCACCCAATATCATACATAAGTAGAGCAGGCTTCAGCCTGCGCGGGACTTCAGTCCCGCCATTTAGGATAATGATTCTTCACCAACAGTGACTCACCACAAATCATTCACCGGCGCGATGGCAGGCGCAGGCTTCTTCGCCCAGTTCCACGCAGATGCCTGGCAGCGCCTGCCGCACGCAAACATCACAGCGATCGCCGACCCAGACGCCAGACGCGCCAAAGCCTTCTCAGAAAAATGGAACATCCCTAGAGTGTATTCCGCCGTCGATGAAATGCTCGACCGCGAGCGGCCAGACTTCCTTGACATAGTCACGCGCCCTGACACGCACCAACCGCTAGCCGCACTAGCCGTGCAGCGCGGCATTCACGTCATCTGCCAGAAGCCCATCGCGCCCACAATTGAAGAGTGCCAACAGATGGCCTCCGCCGCACACGCCGCCAACACGCGATTGATCATTCACGAAAACTGGCGCTGGCAACCGTGGTATCGCGAACTGCACAGGCTGATAGCCGCAGGCCGCTTCGGCCGCATCTTCCACGTGGGCTTCCGCATGCGCACGGGCGACGGACTCGGCCCCGCGCCGTATCAAACGCAGCCGTACTTCCGCGAAATGCCGCGCCTGCCCATCTATGAAACGCTGGTTCATTTCCTCGATACTTTTCGACTACTCGCCGGAGAGATTGAATCGGTCTACTGTGCCACTGCTCGTTTGAACCCCGTGATTGCAGGCGAAGACTACACGCTCATCCAACTGCGCTTCCAGGGCGCTGCTCACGGCCTGATCGATGCCAATCGAATCTCGGTCATTGCGCCCTCGTAGGTGGCGTTCGGCGAATTGCGACTGGAGGGCGAACGCGCCGCTGCCCGCATGTCCGCCGACGGAAACCTGTGGGTCACTGATTACGGCCACGCCGAGGCGCCGCACGCGTTTCACAAGCCCGAAACCGGCTACAAAGGTGACAGCGTGCTGGCCATGCAGCACCACTTCATCGAGTGCCTGGCCAGTGGCAAGCCCGCGGAAAGTGAAGCTGAAACTTACCTGCGAACGGTGACCGCCGTAGAGGCCTGCTATCGCTCGGCCGCTGCAGGCCAGCCAGAAAGACTCTCATGACGACGTACAAAATCGCGCTACTTGCAGGGGACGGCATCGGTCCTGAAGTCTGCGCCGAAGCAGTGAAAGTATTACGCGCCACGGAGCATGACTTTGCTCTCAGCTTCACGGACTTCAACGTGGGCGCGGCTGAATATCTGCGCAGCGGCGACCCGCTGCCCGAAGCGGTATTTGCGCAACTGCCCAATTACGACGCGATCCTGCTGGGCGCCATGGGACTGCCCGATGTGCGCTGGCCGAACGGTATCGAGATGACTCCGCAGCTGGACCTGCGCGAACGGCTCGATCTGTACTGCGGCCTGCGTCCTGTGCGAACTTATCATCCTGCCGACTCGCCGCTCAAGAACGGCGCGGTCGATTTCCTGCTCATCCGCGAAAGCACGGAGGGTCTCTTCGTCAACCGCAAGCAGCAAACGCCGCCCGGCGCCAGGCAAGTGGAAGACACGCTGCGCATCACGCGCACTGGCGCCGAACGCATCATCCATGCTGCATTTCGAGCAGCCGCAAAGCGCCGCAGCCACGTGACGCTGGTAGACAAAGCGAACGTGCTACCGTCGATGGCCTTCTTCCGCGCCATCTTCGATGAGATCGCGGCGCAGTATCCGGCAATCGAAACCAGCCGCGTCTATGTCGATGCCACCGCGCTGTACATGGTGCAATCGCCTGCTCGCTTCGATGTGCTCGTGACGGAAAACATGTTCGGCGATATTCTTTCCGATCTCGCTGCGGCCATCGTGGGCGGCATGGGCATGGCTCCATCGGCCGACATCGGCGATCGCTATGCAGTGTTCCAACCGTCGCACGGCTCCGCGCCCGACATCGCAGGCAAAGGCGTCGCCAACCCCGTGGCCACGATTCTCTCCGCCGCAATGATGCTTGACTGGTTCGATGCAGAACCAACGCGCACCGCGGCCAGTAAAATCCGGCGCGCTGTTGAAGCGGTCTTCGCCGATCCACTCCGCCGCACCAGCGATATGGGCGGCCGCATGTCCACCTCAGAAATGGGCGACGCCATTGTGAAGCAACTGAAATGAAAAACGGATTTCAGATCGTCGACGCCCACACGCACATCGGCACCGCCCCTCACAGCGGACGCAGCTACTCGGACGAGGACCTGCTGCGCGACATGGACCGCTTCGGCGTCGACCGCTCGTTGATCATTCCGTTTCCAGTGGTGGATGACTTCGCGGCCACGCACGACGAAATCGGACGCGCAGTTCGACGGTGGCCCGACCGCCTCAGCGGCGCGGCCTGCCTCTATCCGTTCCAGGCCGAAGGCGTCTTCCGCAGCGAGGTCCGCCGCTGCCGCGAACAGTAGGGCTTCCGCGCGCTGAAGCTGCAGCCGCAATACCAACCGCTGAATCCACTCTCCGCGAAGAGCGATTTTCTATTTGAAGCCGCACTCGAAAACCAGATGGCCGTCGTAGCGCACACCGGCACTGGCGTCCCCTTGGCATTGCCGTCATTATTTATGGTGTCGGCACGAAAAGTCCCTGGTTTAAAATCGTGCTCTCGCATGCCGGCGGCGGAGGCATCTTAGCAGCGGAAGCGATTGTCGCCGCGCTGTTCTGCCCCAACATCTATCTCGAACTTTCGAGCCTGATGCCGCACCATGTGCTGGAGGTCCTCGCCCATGTCCCCTCGAACCGCTTGATGATCGGCTCCGATCTGCCGGAGAGCCTCGATATTGAAATGGGGAAGATCCTCGGACTGAACATCGCCGAAGGCGCCAAGCGGGATATTCTCTACAACACCACGGCGTCCCTCTAAGGCACCGCGCAAAAATAGCCTTGCAGCCATCGACGTGGCGCAGAGTCTCACTCTGCCGCGTCCCGACTCATCGGGACGCGTTTTGGAGCACGCCAGGCAGGAGTACCCGCGCCACCTGCGCCCACGCTGTCAATGTGAAGTTCTTTTTGTGCGAGGCCTAAGGTATAGAATTCATGTATTATGCCTCTGTTCAAATTGAGCTCCGTAGCTCTACTGCTTGCGGGCGCTGCCTACGCCCAAACTTCCACCGGCGAACTCGTTGTCTCCGTGAACGACCCCAGCGGCGCGGCGATACCGAATGCGTCCATCACTGTGACGGGTTCAGCCACCGGGAATCTGGCGCGAACCGTATCAACGAACAATTCCGGACTCGCCTCCGTCCCGCTGTTGCAGCCGGAAGCTTACGACGTCGTTGTCACTGCGCAAGGCTTCGAAAAGCTGTTGCAGCGCGGCGTGGAAGTGCGCGTGGGCGGGTCGGTCAGTCTGCATTTGAAGCTGACGCCGGGCAATATCTCCTCTGAAATAACGGTCTCCGGCCAGGCTGAGCTGCTCGAAGAAAAATCGATCACCATCGGCCAGGTGATGGAGCAGCGCGAGATCGTCGGCCTACCGCTGAACGGACGAAACTATCTGGAACTCGGGAATCTGTTGCCGGGCGCGGTGCCATCGGAAGGCTCGCGCGACCAGTCGTTTTCTTCGAACGGGAGCAGCGGGCTGCAGAACGCCTTCCTGCTTGACGGCGGCCGCAACGTGAATTATCTGCGCGGGCTCGACAATCGCGCGCGCGACATGGTCCGCCCGCCGCTTGACGCGCTGAGCCAGTTTCAGGTGCAGACCAGCAACTACTCCTCGGAGTTTGGATCCTCGGCCGGCGCCGTGATCAACGCGGTGACGAAGAGCGGCACCAACCAGATTCATGGCTCCGCGTACGATTTCGTGCGAAACGACAATATGGATGCGTTCAACTATTTCCACACCCCGGTCAAAGCCCTGCTCGTTCAAAACCAGTGGGGAGGATCTTTGGGTGGGCCTATCAAGCGCAACCGCGCGTGGGTCTTCGGCGCTTATGAGGGCTTCAACAACCGCAGCGAGACAGCCAGTTTCGCCACTGTCCCGACTGCCGACATGGTCCAGGGGAAGTTTGGCACGACCAATGTCTTCGATCCGGCGAGCCTGGCTCCCAATCCGAACGGCACGGGCAGTATACGAATGCAGTTCCCTGGCAACACGATTCCTGCTTCGCGCTTCGACCCCATTGGCTCCAAGGTAGCGAACTTCTATCCGGCTCCCGTGCTTTCGGGTCTGGCCAACAACTACATCCGCAACGTACCGCAGTTTACGGTGAACAAGAATCTGGTGCTGCGCGGCGATGTCCAACTGAGCCCTTTGGACAGCATGTTCGCAAGGTTCTCCATCACCAGATCGAATGTCAACGCATTCGCCACACTGCCTAATCCCGCGCAGGCGGCTACCACTCGCGCCATCCGTTCGGAAGGCCTCGGCTACGGCTATACACGCACCATAAGCCCAAGCATGGTGAACGAATTCCGCTTCACCTGGACCACGTTGATCATCGACCAGGACGAAACCGATCCGCTGAACCCCATCGTTAACGGCGTGCTTGATCCGGCCATTCTGCATGGCACGGCGAACGTCAATGTCAGCGGCGGATTCGCCAGCATCGGCGGGCAATCGGCCAATGTTGGCAATTCGCCCTTGATCAAAAGTTCCGGAGTGTGGGACTTTTCTGACAACGTCTCCAAATCGTTTGGCCGCCACCTGCTGAAATTCGGAACGAACTTTCAACTCATCCGCCCGGCTACGTTCGCCGCGCTGAATGGCCGCGGAACACTCGGTTTTACTGGGGTATTCTCGCAGAATCCGCAAGCGCGTTCGTCAACGGGCAGTGGCTTTGCTGATCTGCTGCTGGGCGACGCCAACAGCCTGGCCACCGGGACCGTGGCGCAGGCGGTGGAACGCGGCTGGTATGCCGGGCAATATGTGCAGGACCAGTGGACCGTTTCTTCCAGGCTCACGCTGAACCTGGGGTTGCGTTATGAGCTGGTCAGCCCTTACACGGAAACGCAGAACCGTATCGCCGACTTCGTTTACGACCGCACCGATCCGCTGTTCGGCCACTATCTGATTGCCGGGCTGAACGGCCAATCGCGCACGCTGTACGACATGAACAAGAAGAGCTTCGCCCCGCGCGTGGGCTTTGCCTATCGCGTGCCGAAGGTGAACGGCATGGTCATCCGCAGTTCGTACGGCATCTTCTATGCGCAGGATCAAGGCAACGGCGTCACCAACCGTATGACCAGCAATCCGCCGTTCTATGGGTATGGAAGCGTGTCGATCACTAGCGACCAATTGAATCCATCGTCTGGCTATGTGCTGAGTTCGGGTGTGCCGGTTTCGCGGCCAGCACCTGTGCCCGGCTCACAGTTCACGCTGGTACCCTCGGCCACCACGCAGTTGGTTGCGTGGGATCGCCATCATCCCTCGGCCTACGTGCAGCAGTGGAACTTCAGTGTGCAAAAACAACTGCCTGGGAATTTGATTTGGGAGACGGCCTATGTTGGCAGCATCGCCACTCATTTGTGGGGACAGACGGAGGCCAATCAGCCGCTGACCAATGGTCCTGGCGCGGTGGCTACGCGGCGTCCGCTGGCGCAGTATACGGTGGCCTCGATCAAAGCGTTTGGACCTTGGGGCATCAGCACGTATCAAGGAATCTCGTCGCGGTTGGAGAAGCGTTTCTCGTTTGGCCTGTCGTTCCTTTCGAGCTTTACGCACGGACATTCGATCGATCTGCAGAATGGCGCGCTTGACGCCTGCGACAGCTGCGCCATCAACACCGTGCAGAACAGCTACAACCGCGCCGCGCAGAAGGGACCGTCCGATAATGACGTGACCTACCGCTTTTCGTACGGTGGCTTGTGGCAGCTACCGTTCGGCAGCAGCCGCAAGTTCCTGCGCGATGGCGTTGCCGCAAAGCTCGCGGGCAATTGGCAGTTCAGCACCATCTACGCAATTCAGAGCGGCACGCCGTTCACCACCACCCTGAATTTCGACAACGCCAACGCCGGTAATGTCTCTTATCCCAACCGTGTCTGCAATGGAAATATCTCTGGTGGCACGGTCAGTAAATGGTTCGACACCAGCTGCTTTGTCGCACCATCCACGTATGTGTTCGGCAACGAAGGGCGGAACGTGCTTCGCGCTCCCGGCCGCAACAATCTGAACGTGGGCCTGCACCGCCGGTTCCCGCTGCCATTCCGCGAGCGGATGGCATTGGAGCTGCGCGCCGAAGGATACAACCTATTCAATCACACACAGTTCGCGCGGCCGAATGCGGGGGTCGGCAACGCCGGGTATGCGACGATTACAAGCACCGCGGTTGCGAACCGCCAGATGCAGGTTGCGCTGCGGTTGGAGTTCTAAAGATCGCTATAAGCGTCAGACGACTTCAACTTGTATACAGCTAGCCAAGTCCGGACTGAGCCGAACGAGTTCGCGCGCATTCCCGATTCGGACCGATAGCGTGCCAGCGGCGTTTCGCCGCTCCACCACAAACGCAACGCCTGGCAGCAGCCCCAGGCGTTCCAGTTCGCGCAAGGCATCGGCTTTGCGATCGGAAACGCTGCTGATGCTGGCTGGCATCTTCAGCGGCCATTGCAATAACGGCAGCTCGTCGCGAAACACTCCGGCTTCGTACTTCTGGGGAATCACATGGCCGTGCGGATCGATCTCAGGATCGCCGAGGATCGCCGCGACCCGGTCTTCAAACCTCTCTGAGATGAAATGCTCAAGACGTTCCGCCTCTTCATGCACTTCGTCCCACGAATATTTCAAGATGTCGTGAAGGAACAATTCCAGCAGCCGGTGATGCCGCACCAGTTCCCATGCTCTCCTCTTCCCGGTGGAGGTGAGGCGGACCCCGTGATGTTTCTCATACTGCACGTAGGCGGGGCGTTGGCTGGCTAATTTCTTCAGCATTCCAGTCACGGACGGTGTGCGCACTCCCAGCCGCTCTGCCAGGGCGTTTGTGGTCACCCGGGAATCCTCCGCCCCACCCAGTTCCAAAATGGCTTTGAGATAGTCGTCAATCGATTCCGAGGTCGCCGGAACAGGCATTTTAGCTGGCACTAATTCATCATACGGCTGTGCTTCCGTGGTTGCAACCAACGGCCCATGTTTGCATTTTCCGATCTGCCAAATTACTATTAGGGATGCCTAATTCTGGCTTCGCGTTTAGCCTACTACTACTGTTGCTGCCCTGCCTTACCCAATCACTTCGCGCGCAGGGAGAGACGACCAGCGCGATCGTGGGCGCCGTGACAGATCCCAGTGGAGCGTCCGTGCCTTCGGCCGAAGTGACGGCCCTCAGCACGGAAAACGGATGGACGCGCAGCGTGGTGACCGACGCCGCCGGCCGCTTCAATTTCCCGCAGCTCAAGCCTGGCACCTATTCCGTTAAGGTCCAGGCGGCAGGGTTTGCCGCACAGACAATCGAACCGGTCTTTTCCGGCTTGGGGCAAAAGCAAACCGTGAATTTCACGTTGCATCTGGCCGCTGCGCGAGGCGATATTTCGGTGAGCGGTGAAGCTCCGCTAGTCAACCCCGATAATCCGAATACGTCGACAACATTGAATGCCCGCGCTCTGGAAAATCTTCCCAACCCCGGCGGCGATATGACTTACCCTTTGCAGTTCGCCGCTGGCGCGCTGATCAACACGGCAGGCAGCGGTAATGATTTCGTCGGCGGCTCCAATGGCTATGGCAACGTTCAGTTCAACGGCTTACCCTCGCTTTCCAACGGCTACATTGTTGACGGCCTCGAAACGAATGATCCGCTGACAAACTTGAATAGCGGCCTCTCCACCAATCTTGTGCTGGGGCTGAATTCTATAGCCGAGGTCACCGTCAACACGCTCTCTTACGCCGTGGATCAGGGGCGCTACGGGGCATCGCAGATAAACTACGTTACCAAGTCCGGCACGAATCAGTTTCACGGGAACCTGTATGAACTATGGAACGGATCGCGCTTCAACGCGGCGAATTTCTTTACCAATGCCACGCCGGGCAACCACAAGCCACGCTCCACACTGAACCACTTTGGCGGAAGTTTAGGTGGGCCTATTTTTCGCAACAAACTGTTCTTCTTTTTTGACAGCGAGTGGGTAAAACTGGCACTCCCCATTGTCTCCACAACGGTGGTTCCCACGCCTGCGTTTCAGAGCTACGTTCTGCAGCAACTGCCGCTGGGTGGTGCCGACGCGGTCAATGGCTCCACCTACAAACCTGCGCCGCAGCTGGTGCCGTTTTATCGCAACATGTTTTCGCTCTATCGCAGCACCGCAGGGACGCCGCTGGCCATCCTTGGCTGCCCGTTCAACAGCGATGGCAGCAGAACAGCGGGCCTTCCGTCGAATGGAGATGGGTGCGCCAATCGACGAAACATTTCCCAATCCAGCACCGACCATGAACAGGTGCAGACCGCGCGAATCGATTTCAACATCAATGAAAAGAACACTACATGGTATCGCCTGCAATACGACGATGGCTTGCAGGCCGCCTACACGGACCCTATCAATCCATTGTTCAATGCAATCTCGCCGCAACCCCTATACTCGCTTGCCAGCGGTTACACGCATGTGTTTTCGCAGCGACTGGTGAACTATTTCAATCCGGCATTCTCTTGGTACGAAAGTCTCTTTGGGCCGCGCGATTTCAAGAGCACGCTTTCCAGCTTTCCCATCGTGCTGCAAGGGAGTGGCGCCAGCGCACCATTCACAACGCTGGGCGGCCTGAATAATACCTGGGTGCAAGGACGCCGTGCATCGCGCTTCTTCATTAACGACAACCTCGCCTGGACCCTCGGCCCGCATGAACTGCGCTTTGGCACCAACACGCGAATCCTGCGGCTCAACGATTACAATTTCGGGCAGGGCGCCGTGCCGCTGGTCAGCTACACCACGCTGCCGCAATATATTCACGGCGTGGCTTCCACCGTCACCATGACATTTCCACTCGCGGACTCGCAGCCGTATAACTTCCTGAATGCCGATCTCTATGCGCAGGATACGTGGAAGGTCACACCGCGCTTCACCTGGACTTTCGGCATGCGCGCCACGCACAACTCCAATCCAAGTAATCCGCATAAGGCAGTGGCGCGTCTTGCGGGCTCGTTTGAAGCGATTGCCCACGACGTGAATCAGCCGCTGAATGTCGCGATCCGCACCGGCCTGGGACCCATCTTCGCCGCCACTCCAACTGCTATCCTGCAGCCTCGCACTGCCGTCGCATGGCAGTTGACGCCGAAACTCGTGCTACGTTCCGGGTTCGGCCTGTTCAGCGATCTGCTGCCTGGCAGCGTGGTCGATTTGGTTGGCGTCAATCCGCCGTATTCACAAACCTTCCAAGGCGGACTGCTGGGCACGGTGGGTGGAACCGCCATCGCGCCCGGAGTGCCTGACAGCGCTATCGACGCCACCATCGCTGCTAATCAAGTTTTCAAGACTGGCTTCGCTCGCGGCCAGCTCTCCTGTGCCTCGGCATTGGCGAACGCAAGCACCTGCCTGCAGCCGGTGGCAATGACCGCGGTGCCCGATGGCAAACTGCGCACACCGTATTTCATGGAGTGGAGCTTTGGCCTCGAACACCAGATCGGCCCAAAGCTGAACTTGCGCGCGCAGTACGTTGGCACGCGTGCGGTGAACCAGCCATACACAACCCAAGTGAATGGCTACCAGACCGTGTGCAAAGGATGCTTTGCGCCATTCCCGTATGGGGCGTCGTCTGACGCTAGATTCGGCGCAGTCACGCAGCTAAACACGGGAGCCAACAGCCATTACAACGGCTTGCAACTAACTGCCGAAAAGCGGCTCGGGCACGGCCTGCAGGCTCAGGCCAACTACTCGTGGAGCCGTTGTATCGATACCGTCTCGAACGGCGGCTTTCTGCCCTTTTCTGCTGGCGGTATCACCTCGCCAATCCCCGGCAATCTGCAACGAGATCGCGGCCCCTGCGATTATGATGTGCGACACAACTTCAGTGCCAGCTATGTGTACGAATTGCCTTTCAAAACCAGACAGAGGCTGTTGGGCTATCTGTTCAATAGCTGGCAGGTGTCAGGCACTCTCTTCCGCCACAGCGGCGTTCCATTTTCCGTCATGAGTGCGCCCTACTCCTCCAACGGCAACGGCATCGTGAATGGCAGCGGCCCACAGTTTGCCAGCGTAGTTTCAGGCGTGCCGCTTTACCGGCGCGACGCCATACCAGGCGTCACCCAGCCCGGAACCTTGCAATGGCTGAATCCAGATGCCTTTGTCTCAACCGTTGATGCAAGCACCGGGGCTTGCGCGGGTGGCGACGCGCCGAAGAACTGCCAGTTCGGAAATCTGGGGCGCAACGCACTGCGCGGCCCCGGCTTCGTGTGGAGCGATCTCTACCTGAGCAAACGCTTCCGATTAAGCGAGCATGTCAGGCTGCGCATCGACGGCCAGTTCTTCAATCTGTTCAATCATCCGAACTTCGGCCTGCCCGCGTTTGGATACGCAGGCATCCCGGGCAAGCCCGCAACGCAGACCGGCTTCGGCGCGCTGGCCTACAGCACTTCGCCGCCAACAGGATTGCTCGGAGTCGGCCTGGGCGGCGATAGCTCTCCGCGCATGATCGCTTTCCAGGCCCGGCTCGAGTTCTAGGCGCACCATGTTACGACGCTATTTTTTGCTGCTGCAATGCTGCCAGGCATGTGCCGCACAGAAGCAATCTAGCCTTCTTTTTGAGAACGACCGTTCTATTGACGAGGGCGGTGGCAGTAATGGGATCGGCAATGATGAAGCCATGCTCCTGACAGAGCCCAACCGAGCAATGATGGCAAAGACCGATTGCTTCCACTCGAGTTCCAGACTGAGAACATTCGTAGCAGAACATTGATTTATCCTTCCTTCTTCCCGCTTACCGCGCAGGTACCGCGGCTTCGGGGAACCAATGCCGCGTGCGATTGCACGCCGCACAAACAGAGAGCATCACTGGCACCTCTACCAGCACGCCCACAACGGTTGCCAGGGCGGCGCCGGATTCCGGGCCGAATAGCGCAATGGCTGTCGCCACGGCCAGTTCGAAGAAATTCGAGGCCCCGATCAGAGCGCCCGGCGCGGCAACGGAATATTCCACCTTCAGCCATTTCATCAGCCCGTAGGCAAGGCCGGCATTGAAGTAAACCTGCAAGGTAATGGGAACGGCAATCAGCACGACATGGAAAAATCGCCCGGTAATGTTATCCGCCTGAAATGCGAAGATCAGCACGAGCGTTCCAAGCAGCGCCGAAATAGTCACCGGAGCGAACCGCGGCAGCAACGTCCCTTCGAACCACGCCAGGCCATGTTTGCGAACCAGCAAGGTGCGTAGGATAATTCCAGCCACCAGCGGCACAACGATAAAGACGAGCACGGAAATAATCAGAACGTGAAACGGCACACTTAACGACGATGCCCCGTGTACAAGAAATTGCACGATCGGAACAAACAGCACGAGCATAATCAGATCGTTCACTGACACCTGCACCAGGGTGTAAGCAGCGTCTCCGTTCGTCAGGTGGCTCCACACGAAGACCATGGCCGTGCAAGGGGCAGCGGCTAAAATAATGCAGCCTGCAATGTACTGATCGGCTTCGGCCGATGTCATGAAGGCGGCGAAGACCAAGCGGAAGAACACCCACGCAAGAAGCGCCATCGAGAATGGCTTTACCACCCAATTAATGAAGAGTGTTACGAGCAGACCGGCGGGTCGCCGCCCGACGTTTTTGACGGAGGAAAAATCCACCTTCATCATCATTGGCGTAATCATGAGCCAGATGAGGACGGCAATGGGCGCATTGATCTGACTGCCTTTGCCAAACTCAATTTCGCGCAGCGCAGCAACCGCACCGGGGACGAACTTTCCCACGCCAATTCCGGCGACCATGCAGAGTGCTACCCACACCGACAGGTAACGCTCGAACATGCCGAAGCCGCCGCTGGACGACTCAGGGTTTACTGCTTCAGGGTGAGCCATGGTGCCTCCTCGCCCTTGCCGACAGCGTCGTGCGGGTCGGCTTCTGTCGATCCCGCGCCAGATAGTTCGAGCAGATGCGCCAGGCCCGTCGGCTCCTCGCGCAACAGCGGTACAACCGCGTAGCGGTGCGAAAGGTGTTTGGCTACGGCCTCAATTTCCTTCAGCTCGTTCTTTGCCCTTTGCCGCAGCAGCGGCGATAGCGGATGTGAGGCGGCAACGCTGTTATTGATGACCCACGCCCAAGGCTCAATGCCCGCGCGGCGCAGATCTGCCTGCAGTGCGGCTGCCTCCAGCACAGGTGTGGTCTCGGCCAAGGTCACCAAAAGTATCTTGGTTTGTTTGGGGTCCTGAAGACGCATCATCGGCGTGGTGACCTGCATTTTGCTGTTGATCATCTGGCGCTTGATGTCGCGGTCGTAGGCGCCCGTCGCATCCAGCAGCAGCAGCGTGTGGCCAGTGGGTGCGGTGTCCATGACTACGAACTTTTTTCCAGCTTCTCGAATAATGCGCGAAAAGGCCTGAAACACAGCGATCTCCTCCGTACAAGGCGAACGCAGATCCTCCTCCAACAGGGCGCGCCCTGCGGCATCGAGCTTGGCTCCTTTTGTGGCGAGCACATGCTGCCTGTAGTTCTCGGTTTCTACATGCGGGTCTATCCGGCTTACCGTGAGGTTGTCCATCGCCCCGCGCAGCGTTTCCGTCAGATGGGCCGCCGGGTCGGTGGTGGAAAGATGTACCGCCAGGCCGCGCTGCGACAAAGCCACGGCAACGGCCGCGGCCAGCGTGGTTTTCCCCACGCCGCCTTTGCCCATCAACATCACCAGACCATGCTCATCGGCGGCGATCTCATCGATCAGTTCCGCCAGGCCTGACACGTCCGTGGCTGCTTTCAGATCCGCGTTGTCCGCTTCCGTGACGGCGGTTTCAGAGAATAGACTGCGCAGCGCATCGAGGCCGACCATGTTGCACGACTTGAGCGATACCTGATCGCGAGGCAGCAACTTCAGCACCTCTGGTACGGCATCGATGGCGGCTTGTTCGCGGTCACAGATCGCCGCGGCCAGGGGATCCAGCAGCGCCTCACTGCGGGGCAGCACTCCATTGATGACAAGGTATTGCTGTGTCAGCCCGATCTTCGAAAGCTCTTCGTGAGTGCGCGCAACTTCCAGTAGCGTGGAGTGCTGCGCACGGGCCACCAGAATCAGACGGGTTCGCAGCGGATCGGCCAGCGCGTCCACCGCCTGGCTGTAGCGGTCGCGCTGCTTATCGAGCCCGGCCAGGGGACCAAGGCACGAAGCGTCGCCTTTGCCTTCCGCCAGAAATCCGCTCCACGCACCGGGCAGTTGCAGCAGGCGGATGGTGTGGCCAGTGGGGGCGGTATCGAAAATAATGTGGTCGTAGGCGGTGGTGAGCGCGGGGTCTGTCAGAAGGGCCGTGAACTCGTCGAACGCTGCAATTTCGGTGGTGCAGGCGCCGGAGAGTTGTTCCTCAATACTCTTGACCACTGCATCCGGAAGAATGCCGCGCACCGGGCCGGCGATGCGGTCGCGGTAGGCCTGCGCGGCGGCCTGCGGATCGATTTCCAATGCCGACAAACGGGCGACACCGGGAATAGTTGTGATCTGATTTCCAATGCTTACCCCGAACACCTGCCCTACGTTGGACGCGGGATCGGTGCTGACCAGCAGCACGCGCCGTCCGGCCTCGGTTAGATTGATTGCGGTCGCGCAGGCGATCGAAGTCTTACCCACGCCGCCTTTTCCGGTGAAGAAGAGAAATCGTGGCGGCTGGCTCAGAAAGTTCATGACGTGGCTCCTTCGGTCAACAGCACTTGCTGCCGGAGCAGCAACTTGGGGCGGGCTTCGCTTCGATGGTCGGCAAGATGCCGGCCCAGCGTGACAACTCGGCGCGGGTGGGATAGCGCCCCGCCAACGCGACTTCGCCGTCCATCAGAATCAATGGCAGCGACTCCGCTCCGGAGCGCTCCAGGAATTTCTTCACCGCGCCGTTTTCCGCGAAGGCCATCGGCTGCTGGGCCAGATTGAAGCGCTCAATCTGCGCCCCATTCAGCTTGGCCCAGGCCACGTCGGCCGAAAAACTCACCAGCGCCTGATCGACCTCGGTTCCACACACGCCCGTGCTGCAGCACAGCGCGGGATCGAATACTTGAATCGTTTTCATTCGGACTCTCCTAACCATTCCAGCCCAGGAAGCTACATGGGAAAGCTTCCATATTTCTATTATAGTGGAAATACCGAAAGATACAAGATGTTTTCGGGCAACATCCCCATCACCCAACCAGCATCTGTGATAACCTCGTCCACAAGGAGCGCCTATGCAGACAATCACCCGCCCCGCGCCAAGCCAATCCTCCACACCCGCCACACCCCAGCCGCCCCCGCGTAATATTGCCATGGACGCCTACCGCGGCTTCGTCATGTTCCTGATGATGGCCGAAGTGCTGCGCCTCTCGCGCGTGGCCCGCAACTTTCCGGATAACCCCATCTGGCAGTTCCTCGCCTTCAACCAGTCGCACGTCGAATGGGCCGGCTGCTCTCTTCACGATCTGATCCAGCCCTCGTTCTCATTCCTGGTCGGCGTCGCGCTACCCTATTCCATCGCCAGCCGACTCGCCAAAGGCGGCACCATCGGCAACCTCTTCACGCACGCCCTATGGCGCGCCTTCCTGCTGGCCGCGCTCGGCATCTTCCTGCGCTCCACCCACGCCACGCAAACCAACTTCACCTTTGAAGACACGCTGACACAGATAGGCCTCGGCTACCCCATCCTCTTTCTTCTCGGCTTCCGCCCCGTTCGCTGGCAATGGAATGCGCTCGGCGTGATCCTCGTCGGCTACTGGCTGGCGTGGACGCTCTATCCGGTCGCAGGCCCCGGCTACGACTACCAGGCCGTCGGCGTACCAGCCGATTGGACCCACCATTACGATGGCTTCGCCGCGCACTGGAACAAGAACAACAACCTCGGGCTGGCCTTCGACGGCTGGTTCATGAACATCTTTCCGCGCGTGAAGCCGTTCATCGCCAACAACGGCGGCTACCTGACGCTCAGCTTTATTCCTACCCTGGGCACGATGATCCTCGGCCTTGTCGCTGGCGGCTGGCTGCGCGCCGATGCCCCGATCATCCCGTTCCGCAAATTCCTCGTCACCGGCGCGGCGGGCATCTCCAGCGGCCTGCTGCTGCACTTCACGGGAATCTGCCCAGTGGTGAAACGCATCTGGACGCCTTCTTGGACACTAGCCAGCGGCGGCGCCTGTTTCCTGCTGCTGGCCCTGTTCTGCTGGCTCATCGAATACAAGGGTTACCGCAAGTGGGCCTTCCCGCTGGTCGTCATCGGCATGAACTCCATCGCCGCCTATCTGATCGCACATCTGTGGGATGGCTTTATCGTGAGCTCGTTTAAGATCCACTTGGGCAAGAACGTCTTTCAGCTGTTCGGCACGAACCTGGAGCAGTTCATGCAAGGCGTTGCCGTGCTGGCCGCATTCTGGCTGATCCTTTATTGGATGTACCGCAGAAAACTGTTCCTGCGCATCTGAAGCCGGAAACTATTTCCACCGCACCGGTGTCAAACTTAGTGCGGTCGATTCTGTGGTAGGTTGAGATTAGACGTAAGGGACACTGCCGTGGCTGACTCCACTATTGGATTACATCTCGATAATTGCTCGACAAGCACGGAAGGCATCCAAGGCGATGTGTTCCAAGCCCGGCTTCTGGAAGGCTTGCAGGCAGGCCTGGAAGACGCCTACGAAACGCTTCTCGCGCGCTTTGAACACCCCATCTACAACCTTGTCCTGCGGCTGCTGAATGATCCGGCCGACGCCAACGACGTAGTGCAGGAAGTCTTTCTCAAAGTTTTTCGTAACGTAGGTAACTTCCGCGGCCAGAGCAGCCTGAAAACCTGGATCTATCGCATCGCCGTCAACGAAGCCTACAACCACCGCCGCTGGTTCAGCCGCCATCGCAAGCAGGAAATCGGGCTGGAACCGGAAGAAGATGGCACGATGTCGCTGCGGGAATCGCTCTCCGACCCCGGCCGCACGCCCTACGACTGGGCGCTAAATGAAGAGCGTCACGCTATTATCGAAGACGCATTGAAAGATGTGAACCCGGCCTTTCGTGCCGCGGTGGTGCTTCGCGATATTGACGACTTAAGCTATGAAGAAATCGCCGAGATCATGCAGATCTCCATGGGAACAGTGAAGTCAAGGATTCTGCGCGGACGCGAGTCGTTGCGCAAGTCGCTCGAAAGCAGGCTCTCGCCGGGGCCGGCTAATCAATGGGTACAACAACCGGCGGGGCAGGCCAGGTAGCTATATGAATTGCCAAACAGTTCGCAGTACTATCTCGGAATACGTAGGGGCGAGGGTGCCCGAAAGTGAGTTTACGGCGATTCGCAAGCATCTGGCGGAATGTCCTGAATGTGCTTCCGCCAGTGAGTCGTTCGTCCAGATGAGAGAGACATTAAAGTCCGCGCGGCGCTTCGCCCTGCCGGCCAATCTTCGCACCAACCTTCGCGTGATCGCTTCGCGCGAACGGGCCCGTCAGCTTGTCCGCCAGACTTGGGCCACCCGCCTGGATGACTGGCGGCTTACTTTGGGGCTGTACGTTGATAATATGATGCGCCCATTTGCCATCCCGTTTGCCGGTGGCCTCGCATCCGCATTGATTCTGTTTGGTCTGATCGCCCCCACCTTTGCCCGCGTTTATACGCCGGCGAACGATGTACCTGCCGGTTGGTACACCAGCGCCACGCTCGATGCACTGGGTCCTTTTGGATTGAGCGACGATACGGTGATTCTCGATGTGACTATCGATAATCAAGGCCGCATGGTCGACTATGCGATCCCTGGAGTAAAGCCAGGCCCGTGGAAAGATGAGGAGATGCGCCGCACCATCGTGAACAGCCTGTTGTTTACACGGTTCACTCCGGCCAACTTCTTTGGCCAACCGACCTATGGCACGGTGCGCGTGACGTTGCGCCGCAGTCAGGTGGACGTAAGAGGTTAATCTCTGGGACAGAAGTTCGGGCAGCATTTTCTAAAAGACAAGACCATCCTGGAACGCATCGCTGCGGTTGCATGTCAGCAGGACGCACCGCTCGTCATCGAAATTGGCCCGGGTCGCGGTGCGCTCACCTGGTTCCTGCTCGAACGGGCGCAGCGGGTGATCGCAATTGAAGTGGACCCGGAAATGGTCGCCTCGCTCAGCTGGCGCGCCAAGTTGGAAGTGGTGCATGCCGATGTGCTCCAGACCGATCTGACGCAGTGGGGACCGGCCGTCGTCGCCGGGAACCTGCCCTATTACATCACCTCGCCGATTCTCGAAAAGATCTTCAACGCGCGTGCCGTCATATCGCATGCGGTGGTTCTGATCCAGAAGGAAGTTGCGGTGCGCCTCACCGCGCCGCACGGCTCGCGCGATTACGGCTACCTGTCGATACTCTGCCAGACCTACGCTGAGGCGAAGATACTCTTCAACATTTCGCCGGGCAGCTTCTCTCCTCCGCCGAAAGTCGACTCTGCCGTGGTTGGGCTGCAGCTGAAGCAGGATCTGCCAGACCAGACGGCGTTCCTTACCTTTGCCAGCCGCGTTTTCCGCCAGAAGCGCAAAACGCTGCGCAATAATCTGCTGCAGTATTATCCGAAAAATGTGTTGGAAGCGATGCCTGAGGCGGGATTGCGGGCAGAACAGCTTACGATCCCACAGCTGCGGGATCTGTTTGAACGCTTGGCAAACAGTTAAGGCACCGCTCCCTTACGGTCGCGGCTCGGTGAGCAATGGTCTGCTTCACCCCGAGCCGCGACCGTAAGGGAGCGGTTTCGATATCGTTTACGAGAAGCTGCGCACTGCGCCGGCTTCGTCATCATGCACTTCGAAAACCGTATACAACTTGGTGATCTGCAGCAGATCCTTCACGCGTTTGGTCAAATTCAAAAGCTTCAGGTTGCCGCCATGATTCGTAATGGTGGTGAAACCGGAAACCAGTTCGCCGATCCCAGAGCTATCGATGTACGATACTTCGCCCAGGTTCAGTAACACTTTCTTATTGCCGGCTGCGGCCATGTCGCGAATCATGTCACGAAATGTGCTGGAGCCCTCACCCAAAGTGATTCGTCCAACTGCGTCGATGACGGTGACGTCGCCAACCTGCCTGGTAGTCAATTTTACGCTCACGATTATGCCTCCCTCAACAGAAATTTAGATTGTAATACGCCAGAGCCGCTATTCGCTGCCCAAAAACTTCTTCATTACCACTTCCGTACCGCGCGGTTGGACACGCCGGATATCCACTTCATTCACGAAGGCCTGGATCAACAAAATTCCACGCCCCGATTGCTTAAGCAAATTGTCCTGCTCCAGCGGATCTGCCACTGCCTTCGGCTCAAAGCCTTCGCCTTCGTCGGTGATTGTAACGGTGACGCCGGTGGTATCAGCCGACACCTGAAAATGCACCTTGTGCTTCAAGCTGTAGCGATTGCCATGCACAACTGCATTCACCATCGCTTCGCGAACGGCCATGCCTAGTTCGTGCTGGCCATCCTCATCGAACCCAATGGAGGAAGCGATCGCAATCGCCAATTCCTCAGCCGCATCGACACTCTCCAGGGAGGAGTCGAAGAACTTGTCCACATTCCGGCTATCTACGTTTAAGTGGTCCGCCATCGCTTCTATCTTATTAGACTGAATCGTTTAAGGTAAAATAACCGCGAGGCGAAAGTCAAGCGCTAGCGCTGATTCGCCTTCAAGATTTTTTTACGTAAACGAATGGACTTGGGTGTGATCTCCACCAGCTCGTCATCGGCGATGAACTCAATTGCCTGTTCCAGGTTCAATAACCGCGGCGGAACCAGGCGAATCGCTTCATCCGCGCTCGATGCGCGCATGTTGGTAAGCTTCTTTTCCTTCACGATGTTCACGTTCAAATCGGCATCGCGCGCGTTCTCGCCCACGATCATGCCTTCGTAAACTTCGGTCGCCGGCGACACGAACATATCGCCGCGTTCCTGCAGATTCCAGATCGCGTGGCCGGTGGTTTTACCGGAGCGGTCAGCAATCAGCGCACCCGTCGGACGGTGCGGAATATCGCCCTGCCATTCAATGAAGCCATGGAACAGAGAGTTCATGATGGCCGTGCCGCGCGTATCGGTCAGCATCTCGCTACGCAAGCCGATCAGACCGCGCGAAGGAACCGCGAACTCGGAACGTACTCGGCCCGAACCGTGGTTCACCATCTTCGTCATCTTGCCCTTGCGCATGCCGAGCTTTTCCATCACCACGCCCACGAACTGTTCCGGGCAATCGACGATCAGCATTTCCAGTGGTTCATGCACTTTGCCATCGATCATCTTGGTGATGATCTCCGGCTTGCCTACTGCCAGCTCGAAGCCTTCGCGGCGCATCATCTCGATCAGAATTGCCAGCTGCAGTTCGCCGCGGCCCATCACTTTGAAGGCGTCCGGACCGCCCGCTTCTTCCACCTTGATGGAAACGTTGGTCAGCAGTTCTTTGTCCAGACGATCGCGCAAATTGCGGGACGTTACGAAATTGCCTTCCTTGCCTGCGAACGGCGAAGTGTTCACCGTAAAGGTCATGGCGATGGTCGGCTCGTCGATCTGAATCTTCGGCAGCGGCTTCGGATCCTCCGACTCTGAAAGAGTCTCACCGATGGTGATGCCTTCCAGACCTGCAATGGCCAGCACGTCGCCCGTATGGCCGATCATTTCGTCTACGCGCTTCAGGCCTTCGAACGAAAAGATCTTGGTGATTTTGGTTTTCTGGAAGGAGCCATCCAGCTTGCAGATGCTCACTTCCTCGCCCATTTTCAAAGTGCCGTTAAACACGCGGCCAATGGCAAGGCGGCCAAGATAATCGCTGTAATCAAGGTTGGCGACAAGGAACTGCAGCGGCAGTTCCGGGTATCCAGCAGGCGGCGGAATCTCGCGCAGAATCATTTCAAACAGCGGACGCAGATCTGTGCTTTCGTCTTCCATCGTCGACTTGGCGATACCGGCCTTGCCGTTCGAATAGATGATGGGGAAGTCGAGTTGTTCTTCCGTCGCATCCAGATCGATGAAGAGATCGTAGACCTCGTTCAATACTTCCTGAATGCGCGCATCGGGACGGTCAATCTTGTTGATGACGACAACCGGACGCAGCTTGGCTTCGAGCGCTTTACCCAGCACGTAGCGGGTCTGCGGCAGCGGGCCTTCGCTGGCATCAACCAGCAGCATCACGCCGTCGACAATCTTCAGCGCGCGCTCAACTTCTCCGCCGAAGTCGCTGTGACCCGGGGTATCTACAATATTAATTTTGACGCCGTGGTAATGTACGCCGGTGGTCTTGGCGAGAATCGTGATACCACGCTCGCGCTCCAAGTCGTTGGAATCCATCATGCGATCTGCCACGGCTTCGTTAGCGCGGAAAATACCGCTCTGGCGTAGCATGGCGTCCACAAGTGTAGTCTTACCGTGGTCAACGTGCGCAATAATGGCAATGTTTCGGATCAGTTCGTTGCGAATGGGGAATCTCCTGGCGGCGGCTGCGCCTGATAATATTATCTCACGATTCGCGGCGGGGCGTTCCAGTGGCTTCCTGACGACCTGTTAGCCAAGTGCCCTGGCATAGTATGATATGGCATCAAACCATGAAGAAGCTCAGCATCGCCGTAATCGCCGGTGACGGCATCGGAAACGAAGTTATCCCCGCTGCCAAGGAAGTGCTTGAAGCGGCCGGCCGCAAATTCGACATCGCTTACCAGTTCGAAGATTTCCCGTGGGGCACACAATACTACCTCAAAAACGGCCGCATGATGCCCGTCGATGGCATCGAACAGCTGAAGCCTTTCCAGGCGATTCTGCTGGGCGCGGTGGGCCATCCGGACGTGCCTGATCATGTCACTCTGAATGGGCTGCTACTGCCCATCCGCCGCGCCTTCGATCAGTTCGCCAACGTGCGCCCGGCCATTCTTTTCCCCGGCGTCGAATCGCCACTGCGCGGCCGCAACGGCGGCGACATCGATATGGTGGTGGTACGCGAAAACACCGAAGGCGAATACGCCCAGGTCGGCGGATTCGTCCATCAGAACCATACCGACGAAATGGCGATACAAACTTCCGTCTTCACGCGCATGGGCATTGAGCGCATCATGCGCTACGCGTTTTCGCTAGCCGTGCGCCGCAACAAGAAGCACAAAGTCACCTCCATCACCAAGTCCAATGCACAGGGCTACAGCATGGTGCTGTGGGATAAGGTTTTCCAGAAAGTCGCAGCGGACTACCCCACAGTGCAGACCGAGTCGCTATTGGTGGACGCCGCCGCCATGAACTTCGTGCGCCGCCCGCAAAGCTTCGATGTCGTAGTCGCATCAAACTTGTTCGGCGACATTCTCAGCGATCTTTCGGCGATCCTTACCGGCAGCATCGGTCTGGCCGCCAGCGCCAACCTCGACCCCGGCCGCCGCTTCCCCTCTATGTTTGAGCCCGTCCACGGCTCGGCGCCCGACATCGCAGGCCTCGGCATCGCCAATCCCATGGCCTCCGTTTTCTCTGTATCCATGATGCTGGATCATCTGGAATGCACCGAGGCGGCCGCCGCCATCCATAATGCCGTTGCCGAAGTTTTGGCCGAAGGCAAGGTACGTACGCCCGATTTGGGCGGCCCAAGCCACACCCACGATGTTATTGATGCAATTATTGCTAAGATTTGACCTCGGATTTCGCATATGTATGTGAAAGGTTTTCGTTAGCGGCGGAATAAACAGGTGTGGACGGTATGGAATTTCTATTATTCGTAGTTCTGATTGTGCTCTTCATCCGCTGGGTGATGATCCGCGGCAGGTTCACCGAACTCGAAGAGAAACTTCGTAAGCTGGAAGAGGAACGCATCGATGCCAGCCAGATCGGCGCACTTGTTGCACGAATTTATCAACTGGAACAGCAACTGGCGCGGGGCGCCATCGTGGCGCCTGCCCCTTTGCAACAGCCTGAACCAGTCATCCAACCTGAACCC
This sequence comes from uncultured Acidobacteriia bacterium, assembly GCA_903881085.1. Classification (GTDB taxonomy): domain Bacteria; phylum Acidobacteriota; class Terriglobia; order Bryobacterales; family Bryobacteraceae; genus CAIRSA01. The sequence continues at coordinate 27,478 of CAIRSA010000072.1, read as the reverse complement.
CAGCCGGTGGTAGCGAGTCCTCCACCGCTACCAACAGAACCTCCTCCATTACCTGTTGTCTTGCCCGAACTGCCGCCAGAGCCCCAGCCCGCAATCCCGGCGCCGCTGCCTGAGCCTCCGCCACCACCAGTATTTGTTCCGCAGGGGCCATCGCTGGCTGACCGCATGCGCGACCAGATGTCCGGCCAGGAGTGGGAAGCGCTCATCGGCGGAAACCTGTTCAACAAACTCGGAGCTCTGGTGGTGGTGATCGCCATCGCGCTGTTGCTGAGCTACTCCTTCACCCAGATGGGACCGGCCGGGCGCGTCACCACGGGCCTCGCCGTCAGCCTGTCATTACTGGCTGCGGGCATTGTTGTCGAGCGCAAGGAGACCTACAAGATTTTCGCCCGCGGCCTGATCGGGGCCGGTTGGGCCTCGCTCTACTTCACGGCCTACGCGATGTACGCCGTCGAGGCCACCCGCGTGATTTCGGACCCCATTATCGGCAGCCTGCTGCTGCTTGCCGTGGCTGCGGCCATGATAGGCCACACGCTGCGCTACGGCTCGCAAGGCGCTACCGGAGTGGCCTACTTCACCGCCTTTGCAGCGCTCGCGTTATCGCCTTCCACGCCGATGGCGGCCATTGCCCTGCTGCCGCTGGCAGGCTCGCTGCTTTATCTGGCGCACCGCTTCAATTGGTACCCCATGGCTTTGTTCGGCCTCATCGCCACGTATGGCACGCTCATCTCGCGCGGCGATTCGGGCAGCCCGCTGAATTCCACGCAGGCCCTGCTGTTCATCTACTGGCTGGTGTTTGAAACCTTCGACCTGATGCGTGTGCAGCGCCGCATTCAAAGCGGATTCGCCGTCGCGATTTTCCCCCTCAACACGATGGCCTTCCTGCTGCTCTCGTTCAACAAGTGGTCAAAAGTTGCGCCCAGCGATGCCTACATGTTCGGCTTCGGAGCCGCTGCGCTTTACCTGGCCAGCGCCGTAATCCGTTGGCGCATTGTGCCGCCGCGCGACGAAAACGGTGACCCGCTCCCCGCGGAAAAACGCTTTAGCGTAGGTGGCTATGAAGCGCCGGTCATCATCGCATCGATTCTTTCCGTCGCTGCTTTCGCTGCAAAAGCCCCTGGCGTCTGGGCCAACGCCGCCGTCGCCATCGAAGCAGAGATCCTCTTCCTGGCCGGTATGCAACTGCGCGAACGGCTGCTTGAACGGCTCGCGCTCGCCGGCTTCTTTATTTCACTCGGCACACTACTCGGCGATCAGGGAAAGTATGAGCAGTTCGGCCACACCTTCCATAGCGCCAGCAACATAGCGCTGCTGCACGCCATTATCTTCTACACCAACCGCGCGCTGCGCAGCCCCGGCCTGCTCTTCAGCTATACGGCATCGGCACTGGTTGCCATCATGATCGCGGCCGAATGCCCGCACCGGTTCATGGGCTCCGCTCTTGCCGCGTTGGGCTTGGTGCTGCTCGAATTCGGCCTGCGCCGCGGCTTGTCCGAATTCCGCTATCAGGGTTACGCTGCGCTGGCAATGGGAATCGGCGCCAAGGTCGTCTACAACGGCCTTCCCGATTCGCGCGAAGGCTGGATCCAGGTGGCCATCGGCGTCGCAATCGCTTACCTGATGTCGTTGCGCAAACTCGATGTGCCTCCGGTGGAGATACGCTACCTGCGTTGGGGCGCGGCCATTGCCACGACGGTGCTGTCGGTCATTCTGGTGACAAAACTGTCACCGGCCGAATATGGCGGAGTCGCTTGCTCGCTGCTCGCTGTTGTGCTTCTGGAACTTGGACTGTTCGGCATGCCCGCGGAGTTGCGCTATCCGTCGTGGGCTGTGGCCGTGCTCAGCATCCTTGGTGTTTTCTTCGCCAACTTCACGCACTTCGATAAATTTGCACCGCGCTATGTCTGGCTATCTTACGCCGTGTGCGCCGCCGCGCTGCTGTGGTTCGCCTTCCGCAATCAGGCGCGCCGCGAAGCCGCTGCGGTTGGCTCGCTGATGGCCATGACCGCAATGTGGATCGCTCTGCCCGATGTGTTGGTGGCTCCGGCGTGGGCCGTGCTCGCCCTGGCGTTGATCGAAACCACGCTCGACGGCCACGGCAACCTGGTCTTCTGCGCCGTCTTCGGGCGTTTGTTCCTGGCCAACTTCACCACCACCGGCTACACCGGACCCATCTCGCACCGCATCCTCACCGTGGTGCCCGTGCTTGCGGCGCATTATCATGTGTGGCAGCTCGGCCGGGAAGGCAGGATGAACGCATTTTGGACCCGGTTGCATCTGTGGGCGCCGGCCATACTCGCCTTTGTACTGCTGCGCTTTGAACTGGGCCGCGTCTTTACCGTTGCCGGCTGGGCGGCGCTGGGTCTCGTTATCTTGTACATCGGCCTGCGCAACGGACTGGAAGACCTGAAGCAACAAAGCTTCGCCATCGCCCTGCTCACCTTCCTGCGCTGCATGGCAAGTAACTTCTTCATGCCTGAAAGCCTGGGCGGACTCGCCGCGCGCCTTGCCATTGCCGCTTGCGTCATCGGCGCGTTCTACGCGTCGGAACTGCTGCTGCCCCGCGAAAACACGTGGCCGCACGTTCTTCTCATTGATCGCCACAGCGCTGCTTACATCGGTGCTCTACCACGAGGTATCGGGCAGCATGCTCACCGTGGCCTGGGGCATCGAAGGCATTCTGCTGCTGATCTGCGGCTTCCTGCTGCGCGAGCGCGTGCTTCGCCTGGCCGGACTTGCGCTGCTGCTGTTCTGCATCCTGAAACTGTTCTTCTTTGACCTGCGCAATCTGGAGCAGCTGGCGCGCTACCTCTCGTTCCTGGTACTGGGGATTATTCTTCTGGCCGTATCGTGGATCTACACACGCTTCCGCGATCAGATAAGGCAATATTTATGATGCAATCGAATCTTCGCTTCGCCGCCGTCGTCGCCATCGTTGCAGCCGGCGCAGGCATCGCCGCCATGGGTAAGCTGGAACGCCAGATCGGTTTCGATTCCGTGCGCGAAATCTGGGGCGACCTGGTGCGCGACGCTGACCAGGTGACCATGAAGGCCGCCCACGTCTCCACTGCCGAAGAGGTTGAGCTTGGCACTAAGCTCTCTGCCTCAATGAAAGGTGCGTGGACCGAAGACCAGCCCCTGACCGAATACGTCACCGGCGTCGCCGCGTCGCTGAAGGGCTTCGTGCGGCGCAAAGACATGCCGTATCATTTCCACGTCGTGGAATCGCCGCAGGTCAACGCCTTCGCCCTGCCCGGCGGCGAGATCTACGTCTTCCGCGGCCTGCTGGAATTTGTAGAATCGGAGGCCGAACTGGCCGCCATCCTGGGCCACGAAATGTCGCACGTCGATATGAAGCACTGCATCGACCACTACCGTTACGAAGTGGCCATGAAGCGTGTCGGAGCCGCCGAAGTTGGTCAGGGCATCGATCAATCGCGCCGCCTGGCATCCATCGCCTATTCCCAGTTTCAAGAGGTAGAAGCCGACGCGCAAGGCATGCGCATGTCGATTGACGCCACCTACGATCCCGAAGCCGCCGCGCGCCTGTTCCAGCGCATGAGCCAGGCGTTCGAAGGGAAATCGAAGGTGTACCGCAAGACGCCCGCCGGAGAAGCAGTGGCCGCAACGGCCGCGATGGTGTCGGACTTCTTCCGCTCCCATCCGAGATCGGAAGACCGCTCCCGCCGCCTGGCCGAACTCAGCCGCAACGAGCATTCCCGCCTCGCCGGCTCGCTTTTCTATATCGGGGTGAAGAACCTCAATGGACATATCCCGCTGTCGGAAAAAGCCTTCGACAACGAGTGGCGCCGCATGAACTGATGTAGGGCAGGCTTGAGCGAGCGGTTCCTTTTCAAATGTAATCCCACCCACCTTATAACAAATCCCCAAATTCCCTAATACTTTGCCACGGCCGCCGATGAGATAGCTAACAAGAAATTCCTCAAAGGAGACCTGGATGGCACTAGATGTATTGATCGTTGACGACTCCGCGGCGATCCGCAAGATATTGCAGCGCGTACTACGGCAAACCGATATTCTTTTCGGCGAAGTCCATGAAGCGGGCGACGGTGTGGAGGCGATTGAGGTCCTGAAAAATAAGAAGGTAGGACTCATCCTTTCCGATATCAACATGCCCAATATGGATGGAATCCAGCTTCTCGGACAGGTGAAGGCACACTTGGAATGGAAATCCGTTCCGGTCGTCATGATCACCACCGAGGGCAGCCAAGCCAAGGTGATGGAGGCTGTCGAGTTGGGCGCGTCAGGCTACGTTCGCAAGCCGTTTACCGCGGATCAAATCAAAGAAAAGCTTACGGGGCTGTTCTAATTGTTATTGCATTTTGAGAATGAATCGGAGAAAAGACGAGGCGAAATAATGACAAACAATTCCATGCGGGAAAAAGCACTACAGGCGGTCGTGACGTCAACGGAATCTGTGTTTTCCACGATGCTGGGAATGGACCTGACCAAAGGAGAAGCCTACTACAAAGCAGGAGCAGCCAATCCAAGCGATGGCGTGGTCTCTCTCATCGGCCTGGCCGGACCGTGGATGGGTACGGGCAGTATTGCCTGCTCGCCAGCGCTGGCCTGCAAAATATCTGGCGCGCTCCTGATGACTGAATTCGCCGGAGTGGACGACGAAGTATTAGACGCAGTAGCCGAAGTCACGAATATGGTGATCGGCAACGTCAAGACCATCATTGAAGAAGAGGTCGGCCCCATGGGACTTAGCATCCCCACCGTGATCTTCGGCAAGAACTTCGCAACCAAAAGCGTGGGCAGCAGCAATTGGACAGTCGTACCGTTTGATTACGACGGGGAACAGCTGATTGTCCAGCTCTGCCTGGTACAAAACACCGAAGGGCAGTCAGCGAGCAGAGTCGGGTTCACCAATCCGCAGATGGCAATCGCAGACTAAGCGGAAGGGAACTTATCCTTTGATCTCATGGAACGCAGCCTCAATCTCCGCCTTCGCGGCTGCCGAGGGCGGGGTGAGCGGCAAACGCGGCACTCCGCCGTAGTAGCCGTTCAGGTCCATCGCGTACTTCAAACCGGGGATGCCGTACTTGGTGGTCACCAACTGTGCCGCCCGCGATATACGGTTCTGCCAGTCCTGCGCTGCCTCAGTCTCACGCGTGCGATGCGCTTCCCAAATCGTGATCGTCGCATAGGGAGCCGCGTTCGCAAATGCCAAAACTGCACCCACCGCGCCCACCGTCAACGACGGCCACAACGTCGGCGCACTGCCCACCAACACCTGAAAACCCTTCTTCACTTCCCGGATCATCTGCATCACCTTCTCCAGATTCCCCGAGCTTTCCTTGATGGCAATAATGTTCGGATGCTCCGACAACGCCACCACGGCTTCCACACCAATATCCAGCCCCGTCGCCTGCGGCCAGTTGTAGATCATCAGCGGAATCTTCGTCTGGTCGGCCACCGCGCGGTAGTAAAGCACCTGCGCGTCGTTGCGATTCAATAAACTCTTGTAGTAATGCGGCGTGCGAATCATCGCCGCCTTATAACCCATATCGGCAGCGCGATTGGTCAACGCTACGGTTTCGCGCACGCTCTCTACACCGGTGCCGCAAAGCAGCAGCTTGCCTGGCGCAGCGGATTCAGCGACCCACTCAAACAGCTGGATCTTCTCTTCCGTCGTCAACATCACGCTCTCGCCGGTGGATCCGCAGACCACGTACCCGGCAAGCGAAGTCATGTTCAGCTTCTCGACATTGTGCTTGAGTTTTGCTTTATAAAGCTCGCCGTCATGCGTGAAGGGTGTGGCGAGAGGAGGGAAAATACCGTGCAGTTTCATTTATTCACCGAGCCGGGACTTATGACCGAGCAGCGACTTATCACCGAGCCGCGACCGTAAGAGAGCGGTTTTGGGCGGGGCCGAAGCCCCGCCTTTTTCGCATGGGTAGGACAGGCGATTCGCCTGTCCAGGCCGGGCCGAAGCCCCGCCCGCAGGAAAACTACTTAATGATCACGATAACGAAGGTGTACAGCGCCATCGATTCGATAAGGAACAAAGTCAAGAGTGCGATACCACGAATTGCCGCGCCAGCGCCCGGATTGCGTGCAATGCCTTCAGCTGCGCCCTTCACTGCGTTTGCCTGAGCAAGACCGCAAAGACCGGAAGCAATGGCCATCGCCAGAGCAGCCATACCAACACCGATCGGTTTCATATCGGTGGCCGGTGCAGCGCCTTGCGCGAAGCTGGGCATCGCGAAAACGAACAGCACCAAAAACAACATAAAGAGTTTCGAGTTTTTCATTTGTGTTTCTCCTTGCTATAAATCGCCACCAGGAGGTGGTTCCCGTCATCCTCTTGCAGCCGGGCTCACACTGGCGGCGGATAATGCCTGTATTAATGCTCGTGCGATACGGCGCCACCCACATAAATCATGGCCAGCAACGTAAACACGTACGCTTGAATAAATCCTACGAAAAAGTGCAATCCCATGAAGATCGCGGGAATCGCCAGCGGCACCATTCCCAAAAACACCACCGTCACCATTTCACCGGCATACATGTTGGCGTAAAGACGAATGGTGAGCGACAGCGGGCGCGCCAGATGGCTGATCACTTCAATGGGGAACATAAGAACAGCAGCGGCGGGCATTGGCCCGAAGAAGGTCTTGAAATACTTCCACGGCCCGTGCTCGCGAATGCCTTGCAGATGATAATAAGCAAACGTCGCCAGACCGCAACCGGCCGGCACATAGTGGAACATCGTCGGCGACTCCATACCCGGAATCAAGCCGATCAGGTTCGAAAGCAGAATGAACAGGAACACGGTGCCAAAGAACGCCATGTACTTCTCGCGATGATGGGCGATGTTTTCAGCCGCCTGTCCATCAAGAAATTCGTGCAGGACTTCCAACGTATGCTGCAGGCCGCCGGGCTTTTCCACTGACAGCTGCGACTTCGCCACCGCCGCCAAAAGCATCAAAAGCACCGCCACCAACAGTTCCATGGTGACGAAATTCGCCCACGGCCGTTCCTGTGCGGGCTGTTTTACCAGTTCAAGAAAAAAGTTCCCTGCACCCGCAAGGTTATTGTTAAACAGGGCCGTAAGCCAGAGCTCATGTTCCATAAATGAATGTGTATAGGACTTCGAGTAGGACCGCTCCAACGGACACAAACAGCAGTCCGCCGAAAGCCGAAAGAATACTTACCTCAAAGTATTTAATCATAACATATCCGGCCAGTCCGATCCCAAAGTAGAGCAGCGCGAAGCCAACCCACGATGCCCCGCCCCTCTCTCCGCCCAGCGAATCCACCAGCCCCCGCAGCCGCCGGAAGTTGAGCCAGGCCGCCACTGCGCCCAACAGGTAGCCGGGCACGCCAAGCCAGCCCCACAGGAACCACGCCGCAGGAATCCCCACTCCGCCCAGTACTCGGATGTTGCGATCCACACGCGCCACCATGCGCGGGTAATCAAGCTCCATTGTTGTCTTTATCGTCCTTCGAGATTTGTTTGTAGATCTGCAGGAAACCGCCCGCCACGCCCAGCAGCAGAAACACGATGTAGAGAAAATGAGTTTCGAAGTAGCGGTCCAGATAGTAGCCGATCGCGTACCCCACCAGGCAGCTGACAGGCAGCGCGAACGCCAGGTTCGAATACTCACCCACCTGAGTTGCGAAGCTCTTTTCGCGTTTCATTTTTTTGCGGCCATCGTGTGTTTGGCGTGGCAACTTGAACAGCTCGTTCCCGTGGTGCACGTCGCAGGCAGCGCAGTATGGCAGCGGGCGCATCTGGCTTCCGCGCGTTGCATGGCGTGAACTCCGTGGCAGGTTGCGCAATTGGCTGACTTCACCTTGGCACGCTCCAATACCAGTTTGGCATGTTTGCTGGTGAGGTAGTCTTTCTTCTGCTCGGTGTGGCAGGTTCCGCAGAGCGCGGGCACCTCGTCAGGAGCCGCCACGCGATCGGGCGGCACTGCGCCGGTGGCGTTGCGATGCTTCTCACTGGCCCCATGGCACACGGCACAGGTGACACCTTTCGCCCCATGCTTATGCGCCGCCACATCGGCAATCTGTTCGGCGTGGCATGGCGCGCAGGGCTCAGTCGCAAACCCCGCAACCGCAAATATCATGGCCCCAACAAGACCCTTTAACCGAGGTAGTCTGGTGGCCGACGTGGGGCAGAGTGGTACTCTGCGGCCGAGTGGCACTCGGCCTTCTTCTCTTCGCCCCGCATTCATACCCGCTTAGCCAATTTCCGCGGAATCCCCGCCACGGTCGTTTGCCCGGCCAACCCCATCGCCAGTCGCAACTCCGCCGTCAACATCCACAGCACACGCTCCACACCAGGCTGCCCGAAGGCACCCAAACCCCACAACGGCGCACGCCCCACCAGCACGGCCTTCGCGCCAAACGCCAAGGCCTTCAAAATATCGGTCCCACGGCGAAGCCCCCCATCCATCAACACAGGAATCTTTCCGCCCACGGCATCCACCACATCGGGCAGCGCATCCAAGGTCGCAATCGCGCCATCCAACTGACGGCCGCCGTGATTGGAAACCACAATCGCATCCGCCCCGCGCTGCACGGCCATCGCCGCGTCTTCTGGTGACAGAATGCCCTTCAAAATCACCGGCACAGTGGCCCCGCTCTTCAGCCAGTCAACCGTCTCCCAGGTCATGCCCGGAGTATGCGGCAACCACGCCGCCGCGCGCGCGGGACTACGCGGAGCCTGCTCCTCGCCCGGCTTCGGCACGCCCGACGTCATGTAGCCGTAGTCAAACTTGTTCCGGTTATTGCGATCGCGATTCGATTGATACGCGTTATCGACGGTGACCACAATGCCCTTCCCGCCGCCGTCTTCCACGCGCCGCGCATAACCCTGCGTGGCCTTTTTATCGGCCAGGCCAATCGTGTTCGACCACCACAGCAGCGGCTTTCCGTCATCCAGAATCTTCTGCACACCAGTCGCCGAACAGATGAGCGTCTTGGAACTCAAGGCCGCCTGCGCGACTACTTCGTCCGCGCGCGGCATCACCAGGTTCTTGCCGCCCGTGGGCGCAATGATAATCGGCGAATCGAGCTTCATGCCAAGCAGTTCCACCGCCGTCGACACATTGGACACATCGCGCATGAACCGCGGCACCATAACCACGCGCTCGTACGCTGCACGGTTGGCACGCAGTGTCAGCTCATCTTCAACGCCGCCGGCGATGAAATCATACGCCAGCTTGTGCATCTTGCGTTTCGCGGCGGCTTCGAATTCGTGAATGTTTACCGGGGTATTGACGTCATCGTCCACCGCGTACAAAGGCGACGCCGCGGCAAAGCCGAGCAGGCTTCGTAGAGCATCTCTGCGCTTCATAACCGCTCCTGCAAAGCATGGGCAGGCGGATCGCCCGCCCCACCCTTGAAAACACTTCGTGTCCGTGGGTGGCGCAGGCGATTCGACTGTGCAAATACTAATTTTTCATCGCTTCTCTCGGTCGCAGCTCGGTGACGCAACGAAACCTCTCTACCGAGCCGCGCGCGTAAGCAAGCGGTACCCCACCTATACGTTTCCGCCAGCAACATGGCTAAGCTCCTCTCCTCCGAGCAAGGAGCTCAGCGGCCTGTGCGGCCAACTCCTGCACCAGAAAACCCATCTTCGGATGACTCGGCACAAAATCCACCCGCAAGCCGGCCTCTTCCAGAGCTTCGCTGGTTGTAGGGCCGATGGATGCGATCACCATCTTGCTCATGCCTTGAAGCACCTCCGAAGACAGGCCGGCCCTGTCGGCTATACGCATCAGGTGCCCCAATTGGATTTGCGTCGTGAAAATAATTATTTCGGCCTCGCCGGCCACAATCCGCCGCACCGCGTCTTTCAGCGGCGCAGTGTCTTCCGGCAGGTCCCACAAGTAGACCTGCACCGGCGTCACCGTCGCTCCGCGCGCTTCCAACCCCGCGATCAATTCGGGATTCGACTTGCCGTACTCCTGCAGCGCAATGCGCTTCTCCGTGCGCCCTTCAAGCGCCGTCAGTAATTCCTTATAGGTATTCGGCTCAGGCGCGATAACCGCAACAGGCACGTTCCATTCGCGCATTACAGACGAAGGCTTCGGCCCGCGCACCGCTACAGTCAGCTTACGCAGAGCGTCGCGAAACGCCGTCTCGCCATAGCGCGAGGCCAGCACTTTATCCAGCGCTTTAACGCCAACACCGGTCAGCAGCACCATCATGTCGAATTCGCCGCGAAACAACCGCTCCGCAAAATCGAACGCCTGCGCATTGTCTTCCACCGGAACTTCGCGCACCGCAGGCGCGATAATCGGCTCGCCGCCGCTCTTCTCAATCAGCAGACCGATCTCCTTGGCCCTCCGCGATTCAAACGAGATTACGCGCATTCCTGCAAGTGACATTGGTGTTAGTATACTGGACCTGTATGTTCCAGGCGAAGCAGGAATCATTTGACGCCATCGTCGTCGGCTCAGGCGCAACAGGCGGATGGGCAGTCAAGCAGTTGACCGAAGCAGGCATGCGCGTGGTGATGCTCGAAGCGGGCGCCAACATCACGGCGAAAGAGTTCACCGAGCACCAGAATACCTGGAACCTGCCGTTTCTCGGCATGTCGCAGAAAATCATTCAGGACCGCCCCATTCAGGGCCAGTGCTACGCCTGCTCCGAATACAACTACAAGTGGTTCGTCAACGACGTGGAAAACCCCTACGTGCAGGCCAAACCCTTCAACTGGATTCGCCAGCGCGTGCTCGGCGGGCGCAGTTTGAGTTGGGGCCGGCAGAGCTATCGCATGGGGCCGCTCGATCTCGCTGCCGCTTCTCACGATGGCTATGGCGACGATTGGCCAGTCACCTACGATGAGTTGGTTCCCTACTACGAACTGGTCGAAAAATTCGTCGGCATCAGCGGACAGTCAGAGAACCTGCTGCAACTGCCCGACAGCGTGTTTCAGCCGCACATGGAATACACCTGCGGCGAACAGATCCTGCGCAAGCGCTCCATGGAAAAGCTCGGCCGCGTGGTCACCATGGGCCGCGCCGCCATTCTCACCAAGCCGCTGAATGGACGGCAGGCCTGCCACTACTGTGGCCCGTGCGAGCGCGGTTGTTCGACTTACTCCTACTACAGCAGCCCGTTCACGACGATTGCCGCCGCGAAGAAGACCGGCCGCCTGACGCAGGTAACCGACGCGGTCGCAGCCAAGGTCATCATGAAGGATGGCAAGGCCGCCGGCATCAGCTACATCGATAGCCGATCGCGCGATAGCAAGGAAGTTCGCGCCAAGTTGGTTGTGCTGTGCGCTTCAACGCTCGAATCCACACGCTTGATGATGAACTCCGGTATCTGCGGCGACAACGACGCACTGGGCAAAAACCTGATGGATCACATTTATCAAGGCGGCGCGTCGGGCACCATGCCCGATCTGGAAACGCGCGCCTGGGCCGGCCCGCCGCGACGCCCAACCGGTATCTACGTGCCGCGCTTCCGCAACGTGAAGGAGAAGACAACCAACGGCTTCATTCGCGGCTATGGTTATCAGGGCGGCAGCACGCCCAGCTTCAACTTCGGCGCACCGGGCTTCGGCGAAGGCTATAAAAACGCCGTACGCGATACCGGCCAGTGGGGCATCAACCTCGGCCTGTGGGGCGAGTGCCTGGCGCGCAAAGAAAACTACGTGGAGATCGACAAGAACAAAGTGGACGCCTATGGCATCCCCGTGCTGAAGATCAACATGGAGTGGGGCGACAACGAAAAGGCATTGTGGAAGGATGGCCGCGAACAGGCAGCGGTAATGCTCGAAGCCGCCGGCGCAAAGAACGTGCGCACCACCGGAACGTATTCCATCCCCGGCTTCTGCATACACGAAATCGGCACCGCGCGCATGGGCACCGACCGCAAGAAGAGCGTGCTCAACAAGTATTGTCAGGCCCACGACGTGGAGAACCTCTTCGTCACCGACGGCGCCGCATGGGTATCGAGCGGTTGCGCGAATCCGACGCTGACCATGATGGCGCTGACCGCGCGGGCGTGCGATTACATTGCGAAAGAGTATTCGAAGAAGATGGTGTAGATGGGACTCTGGAAGAGGTGAAATCTGAACTCCCGCGTCGCAACGCCGCCAATGGCAACCCATTCGAACTCCCATCCACGGAGTTAGATCAGGATTCTTCCGCTAAGCTTAAGCCCCGGCATGCTCCCGGAAGAAAGAGCTTGGCCCAGCTTTTTGCCGAGTCACCGTTCCGGGGCCTGGACATGGATTTCGAAACGGACCCTGACCCAGGTCGCGAGTGAGGCACTTGAGATCAAAGTCGTTTCTCGAAACGCCGCGAGCAGGGAATCCTTGAGTATTTGATGAGCGATCTCGATTAGCCGGTGGCGAGCTAGCTACGCTGCAGATTGCTGGCGCTCAGCCCTTCCCCTTGCGCTTCGCCTTCACCGGCTCCACATCGATAATCGTCGCAAAGTCCTCCAACGGCGTCAGCGCCAGGAACCCAGACAAAACCAGCAACGCCCACGCCTGAACGAAAATGCGGTTGAGCGAAGTCTGTAACTGCCACGCCAGATCATTCGGCGTGATGATATAGACCATAAAGTAACCAGCCGTTAGCAGCGCAAAGATCGCGCCGGTGAACTTCGCGTCGGGCAGATTGTGACGCTTGAACCGTACGAAATAAGCCAACACCAAGAGCGGCATGATGGGATGATAGAAGCCCAAATGCATGTTCCAAAATTGGCCAAAAAATGAGCCCAACACGCTGACGTAACGGTCGGGCGCAAACAGGCGGCTGGCAATCCCATGATTGCTTACCGACACAATGGAACTGGCGTTGGCGATCCCAAGCTTAAATACGAGAGCCAGAAGAAACAGCGGCAATGCGCCGATTGCCACCTGCAGCATGCGACTGCGTCGCCACAACGCCATCATTCCGAACAGCACCAGCAAAAACAGGTAGCCTTCCTCTTTTGTCCAGACCGCAAACGATGCGAAGACGCCGGCCACAACCGGTTTATCCAACAGCAGAAACAGCAGCGCAGCGGCATAGTATGCAGTCAGTGGGATGTCGGCATATTGCGAGGGCACCTCAACCAGTAACGACGGCGTGCCAGCCAGGAACAATCCGCACAACAGGCCCAGCGCCCCGCCGCGCAGAATGGCAATACCTCCCGTTACGATTGCGATCAGGGAAAGGAAGAATACGTACGAAGTGACCATGGGCACGGTTTCGCTGATTTCGTTTCCATAGGTCCAGCATCGCGCCACAAATCCTGAAATCAGCAGTGGATACTCCGAATGGGTCTCCTTGAGCTGCGCTGACCATGCCCGGCTGGCCAGGTCGCCAGGCGATGCGAGAAACTTCGCGCGCAGGTTCCATATCGACCAGGCATCCCAGTTGCCCTGCGGATTGGCGTCCCATGTTTCGGCCATTCCAGCAGTTCCAATCGCCAGCACGCAGAGCAACAAAATCGCCAGCAGCCAGTTCCAGGGAAAGCCTGCCGCCGCAGCCGGCGCCAGTTCTTCCCGCTTCTTTGTTGCGCAGGCATACACCAGCCACACCAGCAGGGCGGCCTCACAGACATAGGGCAACGAAGGCGATGCCGGAGCAGCCAGCCGGCAGAGGAAAAAGATAGTCGAGGTGATGCCAATTCCAGCCGTGGCGCCACTGCCCAACAGTAACAACCATGCGCCCCAACGCGGGGTGAGAGAATCCAGCCCGCCATATCGGAATGCCAGCAGGCAACCCGCGATCAAAGCAACCAACAGTGCTGCCATGGCGAGCATCAACGGCCTCCCTTTTGGAAGAGCACAACGCCTTCGCCAAAATCCTTCGCCACGCTCAATCCTCGTTGTGCCCCAAAGGCAGCATAGTCGGTTGGAGCGGAGAAATTTCCGAGCACAACCGCGGAGTCCGCGCCAGGAACAAGCATCCGCGGCGCAAGATTATATCGCGCGGAATTGAACATCGCCTGCTGAAGAACGCTGCCCGGCTCCGTTTCGGTCACATAGCCCACCACCGCCGATTCGGGCAGAGCAGCGCGCACGCCGGCTAACCGCGTCATTTGCCCGGCAACTTTAAACGGATCGCTCGCCTGGCGCTGCGTTCTCTTCTGAAACTCGACAAACAACAGCGCCCCCCATGCGGCCAGTAGGGAACAGACAACCACGACAGCTTTCACTGCCGCAGGGTACACGGTATTCATTCGGGGATGATAGCAATCCGGCGCGAATGACCGCAACAAAAGATTGCCTCTACGAAGCTACGAAGCCCCGCCGTCTCCTGCCTGTTGGATCAACTTCGCAACCAAACCAGTCCAGCCCGTTTGATGCGAAGCGCCGATGCCAGCGCCATTGTCGCCGTGGAAGTATTCGTAGAACAGGATCATATCGCGCCAGCCCTGATCGGTCTGGAACTTCTCCGTAGCCCCATAAACAGGCCTTCTGCCGTGTTCATCCTTCTCGAAGATGCGCGTCAGCCGGCGCGAAAGTTCGAGTGAGACCTCCCATAGCGTCAGCATCTTTCCGGAGCCCGTTGGGCATTCCACTTTGTACTCGTCACCCAAATAGTAGTGGAACTTTTGCAACGATTCGATAAGCAGAAAGTTCACCGGCATCCACACCGGACCGCGCCAGTTGGAGTTGCCGCCGAACAGGCCCGAACTCGATTCGGCCGGCTCGTAGTCCACGCGATGTTCATGGCCATTCACATTCATGACATACGGATGGTCTTTGTGGAAGCGTGAAAGCGCGCGGATACCATAGGGCGAAAGAAACTCGTTCTCATCGAGCATGTAGCGCAGGATGCTGCGCAGCCGGTCTTTGTTCACCAGCGACAGGAAGCGCTTCTCGCCGCCCAATGGATCGGGCGACGAATCGATATGGTTGCTCAACTCCGGCCTGTTTTTGATGAACCACCGCATGCGCCGGTCAAAGCCTTTCAGGTTGGTCAGAATATCGGCGCTCAAAGTCTCCACGGCAAACAGCGGCACCAACCCGACCATCGACCGCACCTTGAGCGGATAAGGCTCGCCATTGGGCAGCAGCAGCACATCGTAAAAGAACCCGTCCTGCTCGTCCCACAACTCGATCACGGAATCGCCAAACAGATTCATGGCATGGCAAATATGTACGAAGTGTTCGAAGAACTTGCTGGCCACGTCTTCGTACGCAGAATTTTCCTTGGCCAGTTCGAGAGCGATCGCCAATAAATTCAGGCAGTACATGCCCATCCAACTGGTTGCGTCGGACTGCTCAATCACGCCGCCCGTGGGCAGCGGCGCGCTACGGTCGAAGACTCCAATGTTGTCGAGGCCAAGGAAGCCGCCCTGAAAAATGTTGCGGCCGTCGGCGTCTTTTCGATTGACCCACCACGTGAAGTTCAACAGCAGCTTATGGAATATCTTTTCCAGAAATTCCCGGTCGCCCACGCCGCGGCGCTTCTTTTCGATCTTGTATACGCGCCACGCAGCCCACGCCTGCACCGGCGGATTCACATCGCCGAAGGCCCATTCGTAGGCCGGCAATTGACCGTTAGGATGCATGTACCATTCGCGCGTAATCAGCACCAGTTGCTCTTTGGCGAAGTCGGAATCGACGAGTGCCAGCGCTACCGTGTGGAAGGCCAGATCCCAAGCAGCATACCATGGATACTCCCACTTATCGGGCATGCTGATGACATCGTCGTTATACAAACTCTGCCAGTCTTTGTTGCGGCCCTTGCGCCGCTCCGGCGGCGGTGGTGGTTGGCCCGGGTCGCCATCCAGCCAGCGCTTGATATCGAAGTGGTAGAACTGTTTGCTCCACAGCATTCCGCCCAACGACTGGCGCATGATGTTGCGTGAGTCGTCGCCCAGTTCGGGCGGCAGCACGTTCGAGTAAAATTCGTTGGCCTCGTGAATGCGCGCGTCGAACACTTCATCGAAGTTTTCGAGAAACACGTCGCCATCGGTCAACCGCAGACGCACGGTCTGCACATCGCCGGCGGCGATCGTCATGCGATAATGCGCGGCAGCTTTGGTGCCGGACTGGCTGGGATTCACCGCGCCATGGTCGCCGTGGACGATGTAATTGTTGATGCCGTCCTTCACATACTCCGCGCCATCGTCGAAGTTGAAAATGCGCCGCATGTTGGTGTTGTTTTCCGTGAACAGCAGTTCCGGCGAGCCCTCGGCGAACAGGTGTTTCACTGCGGTGTAGGGCTGTTCCAGATCGATGCGGTTGCTGCCGCCGGCGCGTAGATGCGGGCGCGGACCGGCATCGCCCCATGACCAGGTATTGCGGAACCACAGAGAAGGCAGCAGGCGCAGATTAGCCGCTTCTGGACCGTGGTTGGCGACACGGATGCGGATCAGAATATCCTCCGGGCCATCCTTGGCGTATTCCACCTGCACATCGAAGTAGCGATTCTCATTGAACACGCCGGTATCGAGCAGTTCGTATTCCGGCTCTTTGCGCGAACGGCGGCGGCCTTCTTCGATCAGTTTGGCGTAAGGGTACTCCGCCTGCGGATACTTGTACAGGTAGCGCATGTAGCTGTGGGTGGGCGTGGAGTCGAGATAGAAGTAATACTCCTTCACGTCCTCGCCATGATTGCCCTGGCTACCTGTGAGCCCGAACATGCGCTCTTTCAGAATCGGGTCGCGCTCATTCCACAGCGCCACGGAAAAGCAAGTGTACTGATGGCGGTCAGAGATGCCTGCAATGCCGTCTTCCCCCCAACGGTAGGCGCGGCTGCGTGCTTGGTCGTGCGGAAAATAATCCCACGCTTCTCCCTTTGCGCTGTAGTCTTCCCGAACGGTTCCCCACTGCCGCTCGCTGAGGTAGGGTCCCCACCGTTTCCAGTGCGATGTCCGCTCCCGCGATTCACGTAATCGGCGCTCTTCGGCATTCTCAGGGGTTTGCATGTCCTCCCATGTTATCTTGAACTTGCCCCTCAAGGCTTGTTCAAGCTCTGCGAATTGTGCTATAGATAGAAAAATCTATGGCATATGTAATCGCAGAACCTTGCATCGGAACGAAGGATACGGCTTGTGTAGACGCATGTCCGGTGGATTGCATCCACCCCAAGAAGGACGAGGCGAACTACGAGACCGCGGAATTGCTCTACATCGATCCGGTGGAGTGCATTGACTGCGGCGCTTGCGTGCCGGTCTGCCCTGTCTCCGCTATTTTCGCGCTGGACGATCTTCCGGAGAAATGGAACGACTTCACCGCAAAGAACGCCGCTTACTACGGGCGCTAGGAATTAAGAACAAAACCGCCCCCTTACGGTCGCGGCTCGGTATGAAGCGGATCGCCTTTCACCGAGCCGCGACCGTAAGGGAGCGGTGGTATTACGGGATATAGGTCGCGCTGGCGTCGTCCGTTTCCCAGATCTTTACTCTTGAAATCTTGCAGGCCACATCGGAAGGCGTAGCGGCGAGATCGCTTGTCATTTGGTCGTAGAAAAACTTGGCGATGTTCTCGGCCGAAGGGCTGAGCTCATCGAACGGTTTCAGGTCGTTGATGAACTGGTGGTCGAGATAGTCGATCACTTTGTTCATTGATTTTTTCACTTCTACAAAGTCCACCAGCATGCCCGCCTTGTCGACTGAGTCGCCGGTGAAGGTCACCATCACGCGCCAGTTGTGGCCGTGCACGTTTTCGCATTTTCCACGGTAGTGCCGCAATGCATGTCCAGCGGCAAATGTCTCATCTACTTCTACTTCAAACATCGAAAAATTTCTCCACTTCTTTGATATCGGTTGTGAACCCATAGTCGGGCAGGCTGTCGAAGAAAACCTGTCCGTAGCGTTGCTTGGTGATCCGGTTATCGAGCAGTACAAGCACTCCGCGATCGGAGCGACTGCGGATCAACCTACCGAAGCCCTGCTTCAGTGCGATGGCGGCCTGCGGGATCTGGTAGTCGTAAAACGGGTTCCCGCCTTCGGCCTTCAGCGCTGCCGTGCGCGCCTCTACAACCGGGTCGCTGGGCACGGCAAAGGGCAATTTATCTATGATAACGCAGCTCAGCTGTTCGCCCTGCACATCCACGCCCTGCCAAAAAGACGAAGTCGCGAACAGCACGCAGTGCGGTGTACTGCGGAACTCATCGAGCAGCGAACTGCGCGGGCCGGTGCCTTGCATCAGCGTCGGATATTCGATTTCGAACGAGACCTTGTCATAGAGCAGGCGCATCTGCGAATAGCTGGTGCACAGCACGAAGGCGCGGCCGCGGCTATGGTTGAGGATCTCGATCACCTCTTCCGCCGCGGCAGCGGTGAAGGCAGCATTCCGCGGATCGGGCAGGTGCTGCGGGATGTACAACAGCGCCTGTTTCTGGTAATCGAACTGGCTCGGCACGATCATCTCTTCAGCGTGCGTAATTCCGAGTCGCTTGCGGACATACTCAAATCCACCGGCGACGGCGAGCGTGGCTGAGGTGAGCACGATGGTCTCTTTTTGCTGAAACAGTTTTTCCTGAATCATGCGCGAGACGTCGATGGGCGTGGCTTGCAGGAAGACGCCACGGCCGCGCCGTTCGATCCAATAAACGTAACTGCGCTGTTCGGCCTTCGACCAAAACTCCAAGGCATCGGCCAGTTCACGAGTGCGGCGGAAGAGCGGGATCAGTTCTTCCGGCGCGTTCTTGATCAGTTGCAACTGCGTTCCCACCATCTCCAGGCCGCGCAACAGATCCTGATAATCGTCGGCATGCTCCTGGAAGAAGACAGTGTGCCCGCGAAAACCGGTGCGGCCTTCGGTGCTGGGAAAGAGACCGAAGAAGTATTCGGCCTTGTCCTCAAGCATGATGAGGATGCGATCGATTTCCTGCGAGCCCACCGATTTGCGGTTGCACACAGCGGCGATGTCGCGGCGCAACTCAGCGAACTGGTAGTTGCTGATGGAGACGCCGAAATACTGGCCGGCCACGTCTTCCAGTTCGTGCGCTTCATCGAAGACTACGGCGTCATAGTCAGGAATGATACCGCCGTGGTCTTCTTCCTTCACCGCAAGGTCAGCGAAGAAGAGATGGTGATTGACGATGATGATGTTGCTTTCGTGCGCGCGCTGCTGCATTTTGGTGAGGAAGCAGTTTTCGAATTGCATGCACTTCTGGCCGGTGCAGAGGTCGCGGCGCGCGTCGACTTTGCCCCATGCGGTGCTGTGTTCGGGCAGCGTTTTGATTTCGGCGCGATCGCCGATGTCGGTGGTCTTTTCCCACTGCTGGATGATCTGAAAATCGGCGACTTCTTCGAGGCCGGTGAGTATCGGCTCCTTATCGACGTCGTAGATTTTCTGGCGGCAGGCGTAGTTGTTGCGGCCCTTCATGTAGCAAACTTTCAGGTCGTGCTTGAAGTGCTGTTGCAGAAACGGAACGTCTTTTAGGAAAAGCTGCTCTTGCAGATTCTTGGTGCCTGTGGAGATGACCACGCGCAGTCCGGACGCGATCGCGGGCAACAGATAAGCGAGCGTCTTTCCGGTGCCGGTACCGGCTTCGACGACCAGCTTTCTCTTGTTGGCGAGTGCGTCTTCCACCGCCTCGGCCATTTGCAATTGACCCGTGCGGTATTCGAAATTGGGGTGCCACTTGGCCAGCGTTCCGTTACGGCCGAAGAAGTGGCGCGCGGTCAGCGCCTTGGTGTCTTGCGCCATGCCTATGCATTCAGTTTAGCGGCAAACGCCTGGAAGAGGCGCCGGTCGCATTCGGAAGTTTGGACGCGGTCCTCAGGATGCCACTGAACAGCGATGGCGAACGGGTGATCGGGAAACTCCAAAGCTTCCACGATTCCATCGGGCGAGAGGGCTGTTACGACGAGGCCCGGGCCGGGTTGATCGACAGTCTGATGATGGCGCGAGTTGATAACGTGTTCGCCTGCGCCGATGATCGAGGCCAGTTGCGTGCCGGCTTCCACGATTACTGCGTGCGCATCATGCACGCCGATCTGTGAGTGTCCTTCGATGTGTTGATGCAGCGTGCCGCTGTGATAGACGCTGAACAATTGCATGCCGCGGCAGATGGCGAGCACGGGCCGGAGGGTGCAGAGCGCAGCGGAAAGCAGGCCGAGTTCGAACGCATCGCGGCCGGTGTCGGGCTCGTCTGTTCGCGGGTCGCGTGCGGTGCGATAGAAATCGGGGTCGATGTCGGTGCCGCCCGATAGCAGCAGGCCGTCGAAATCCGGGACGTCTTCGCCGGGCCTCAGGACGATCGATTCCAGACCCACTGCGCGCAAGGCTTCCTGGTAGGGCTGAATTCTTTCATCGTTCATTCGCAGCGGAGTGCCTGCGGCAATGCAGACGCGCTTCATTCGTCTCCGCGATTGACAACGCTCGATACTTCGGCCTGGCGCACGCCATACACTTTCTGAATAACGCGGCAAATCTCGTAGCCCAGCTTATCGGGCTTTTCGCCCTCCCTCAAGTCCACTTCCACCTTGATGTAAAAATTCATTCTTGCCATTACTGCAATGATACGATATGGATTCGGCATGTCTAAATGTGTTCTGTGCGAGACCCGGAAACCGCGCCGGCATTGCGTGGCTCTGAATGGCGATATTTGTTCGCAATGCTGCGGGACGTCGCGCGAAGTGACGGTGGTTTGCCCGTTCGAGTGCGGCTATCTGCGAGAGGCGCGTATCCACGAAAAGCTGGTGGATGTAGACCCGTGGACATTTCCGCATCAGGACGTGAAGATCACGGAGGGCTTCCTGGTTGATCACGAAGAGCTGTTGTTGGCGACGGCTTCGGCACTGGCCGAGGGCGCGCTGGAGGCCAATCACGCTTACGATTCCGATGTGAAGGAGGCGATCGAGGCTTTGATCATGACCTATCGCACGCTAATTGCCGGCGTGTTTTATGAGGCCTTGCCAAACAACAGCGTGGCCGCTTCGATATTCCGCAGGGTACGCGAACGGGTGGAGGACAAGCGCGATGCTGAGGTGCTGGGGGTGCTGGTTTTCTTACAGCGGATGGCGCTCGACGAGGACAATGAACGGGTGAAGAGCCGGCGGTTCATGGATGTTTTGCGGATACACTTTCCAAAGGCTGAAAGCGGAGTGAATTCGCCGAAATTTATCCGTTAGGCGTGTAGTATAATTCGCCAATGATTCCACCAAAGGAAGAGAAAGAAACCGGGGACCCACAATCAGATTGGGATTGGCCAAGAGTCTGGCGGCATTTCAATCTGACGATGGGAATTATTGCAATCACTGTGGTAGCCCATTTTGGAACCTCATGGAGAGCAGCAAGTGTCGCTGAGGGTTGGCTATCGAGCGCGATTCATGAGGACAAAACGGAATTACCAAAATCGGATTCGTTGACGTGCTTCTCCATCGAAATGAAAGAGTGCACGAAGGGCCGTTTGAAGGAACAGTACGAAGATGTGCGAAACCATTCCATCTCGCAGATGAAGGTCTACCTGGGCATGCAGAGAAGCTACTATGCCTGGACGGTCATCTGGTCTGCGCTGGCTGGCCTGGCTGCGATATTGGGGATCTTTGTCGTCCAGAAAGGATGGACAAATTCCAATCATTATTTACTGAATGCGGCACTGACGGTAACGCTGCTCATGACCTTCTGGCAGGCTATTCCAAAGGTCTTATCCATGCCCGCAAACATCGGATCAGCTAAAAAATCGTATCTTGCATGCCTTCAACTCGGCAACGAGATCCGTTCGTTTGCCGAGGCGCCGCAGACCCCCACTCCGCCCAAGACGATTACGGATCTGGAATTGGCTTTCATCGCCAATGCAGACAAGAGGCTGAGCGAAATTCGAAATTTAAATTTCGATATAGACCCAGCACAGGCACCTGATTACCGGAAATCGATCCAGGAAGAAATCAACAAGAAGTAGAGAGCGGCTTTTCTTTCCGGAACGGCAGATAGAGTAGCGCGAAAAGCAGCATGGCAATTGCTTCTCCGGCGAGAATATAGAGAGGCCACGGCCCGAAGAAATCGAGCAGCGATGCGACCTGCGGCTTGCGGCAAAGGAACATGTAGTTGGTGTGGAAGATGGCATTGAAGGTGCCCACAAGCGCGGCATAACCGTTCAACATGATGAGCACTCGCTTGAGGCAGCCGGCGGTGGGTCGAACGATATTACCCCAGATTAGGAACAGCACCGAAGCAACGATGCCGCCGTGGGCGAGGAAGAAATAGATGGTCGGATACGATGCCATCGGCGCCCATAGTTCCGGTTGAATAATCGCCATGCCTGCGCCGGCAACGCCGAGGAAATAGGCGGCTTCGAAGACCCATTGGTTGAGCGTGAGCAGCGAGACCACGGTGAGCCAGAGCGTGAGATCGCAGAGTTGAATGGGCATCCCCTCAGGGAAGCGCCAGCCTTCCGTGCGCAGCTTGTAGGCGTACCAGATGATTTCGTTAATCATCAAGAATACGCCTAGCGGGATGCGCGTCCAGCGCGGTCCGCGCGAAAGAGCGAAGGCGAACACCGGCACCAAGGCGATGATCAAAAGATGCAGCAGGCCGAACTGAACGAAGTCTGTTTGCATAGGCTAAGCAGAGTAACCAGTATAATAGTTGATTCAACATGAAACTGAATAGCTACACCATCACCCAAGGACGAGACCGCGCGCCTGCACGGAGCATGCTGAAGGCCGTAGGCATTACTGACGAAGACCTGCGCAAGCCGATCATCGGCGTCGCCAACACCTGGATTGAGACCATGCCGTGCAACTACAATTTGCGCGAGCTGGCCGTGAAGGTGAAAGAAGGCATTCGCGCCGCAGGCGGGACTCCGATGGAGTTCAACACCGTCTCAATCAGCGACGGCATCACGATGGGTACCGAGGGCATGAAGGCTTCGCTGGTAAGCCGCGAAGTCATCGCCGATTCCATTGAGTTGGTAGCGCGCGGGCACATGTTCGATGGCATCGTGTCGCTGGTGGCGTGCGATAAGACGATTCCGGGCGCGGCCATGGCGGCACTGCGGTTGAACCTGCCTCACCTGGTCTTGTACGGCGGGTCGATTCTGCCAGGCAAGCTGGGCGACCGGGAACTGTCGATTCAGGACGTGTTCGAAGCCGTCGGCGCGAACGCGGCAGGCAGGATTTCCGACGCTGAGTTGCTGGCGGTGGAAAACGCGG
This sequence comes from uncultured Acidobacteriia bacterium, assembly GCA_903881085.1. GTDB lineage: Bacteria > Acidobacteriota > Terriglobia > Bryobacterales > Bryobacteraceae > CAIRSA01. Next base: position 4,426 of record CAIRSA010000072.1, on the reverse strand, counting down.
CGTGCCCCGGTGCGGGCGCATGCGGCGGCCAGTTCACGGCGAATACGATGGCGACCGTGATGGAGATCATCGGACTGTGTCCGTTCGGCATGGCGTCTGTTCCGCAGGTGGATCCGCGCAAGGACGATGTGGCGTTCCGTTGCGGGCAGATCATCATGGACGCGGTGAAGAACGATCTGAAGCCGCGCGACATCTGCACGCGCAAGGCTTTCGAAAACGCGATCGCATCGGTGGCGGCGAGCGGCGGGTCGACCAACGCAGTGCTGCACTTGATCGCGATGGCGCGCGAAGCTGGCGTGGCATTGGGCATCGATGATTTCCAGACGATCAGCAATCGCACTCCGCTGTTGGTGGACATCAAACCGGCGGGCAAGTATTTCGCGGTGGACGTGGATAAGGCAGGCGGCATTCCGGTGATTGCGAAGCGACTGGTGGATGGCGGCTATATTCACGGGGACGAAAAGACCATCACGGGCAAGACGTTTGCCGAAGAGGCCGCGGTGGCGCAAGAGACGCCGGGGCAGCAGGTGATCAAGCCGCTTTCCGATCCGATCAAGAAGAGCGGTGGACTGGTGATTTTGAAGGGCTCGCTGGCACCCGAAGGCTGCGTGTTGAAGGTGACCGGTATCAATCGCAAGGGCCAGACCGGTCCGGCGCGCGTGTTCAATTGCGAAGAAGACGCGATGCATGCGGTGCTGGCGGGCAACATTCAGGCGGGCGATATTGTGGTGATCCGTTATGAAGGGCCGCGCGGCGGTCCGGGCATGCGCGAGATGTTGGGCGTGACCGGAGCGATTGTAGGACGCGGGCTTTCCGAAACAACGGCGCTGCTGACCGATGGCCGGTTCAGCGGAGCGACGCGCGGGTTCATGATCGGACACGTTGCGCCTGAGGCATTCAACGGCGGACCTATCGCGGTGGTGGAAGAGGGCGACGAGATTGCCATCGACATTGAGAACGCAAAGATCGAACTGAATGTGGCGCCTGAGGTAGTAGCTGCGCGATTGGCGAAGTGGACGCGGCCGGCAGAGAAGTACAAGGTGGGTGTGTTTGCGAAGTATGTGAAGTTGGTTTCGAGTGCCAGCGAGGGTGCGGTTACTTCTGAGTTTTAAAATACGATCGCTGCGGCCCAGGGAGCATTGGCCCTGGGCCCGGTGGTTAGAGGCTTTGGCAGTTCATCATTTCGGATCTGGGAGATACGCTGGAGGCTGACGGCAAGGGAATGATCCTTGGCCAGGTGGCTCAGGTGGCTGACGCTTACCTACTTTGATTGTCAAAGAACTGTTACTGGCTTTCGACTCTGTGTGTCGGAGATCGACCCCCTGTCCATCTCTTTGAGCCCCCCCTGATTTAACTTGCGGGACTCTGTAAGGACCGTTCCTCGATCATGGCATGTAGCAGTTATAGACCGATTCATTGGCCCGCGATGGACACCGTAATGCAGCGAAGCTGTCCGGCCGGACGTTGCCTGCTTCGATATCAAGTGTGCAGCATGGTGGTGCGGGATTAACGGGCGGTTTTTCGGAAGCGGTTGATTTGGAACGAGAAATATTTTCCAATTGATGGTGACTCGCGGTCTGGCGTATAGTTGAACTAAGTTAAACTCATGGCACGAACCACAAAAATAATTGGTTTTTCGGTACCTCCTTCGATGGTGCTGGAGGTGGAGCGGGTTTCGCGCGCGGAGCGGCGCACAAAGAGCGAGTTGTTTCGCGAGATGTTCCGGGTTTATAAAAACTATCGCAAGCAGCGCGACCAGGACGATGATCGATGGGTGACGCAGATCATCGCGGATGCGCACCGGGAAAAGGCCCAGAAGCCGATTAGCCGCGAGGAGATGCTAAAGGAAGACGCAAAGCTTTTGAAGTATGGGCAGAGCCGCGTGAAGAAGCTCGGCATCAAGGAAGAGGACATCGACCAGATTATCCATGCGTCACGTGCACGCCGCAAGGCTTAGGGTTGTTTGGGACACCAACGTTTATGTCTCCGCGCTTCAGTTTGAAGGCGAGGCGGGCGCCAAGGCATGGCGGGCAGCGTTGGACCAGAGATTCCGGCTCATTATTTCGCCGCCCATCTTGAATGAGTTGGGGCGTGTGCTGCGCGATGATTTTGGTTGGAAGGATCCACGACTGAGCGACCGGTTGCGCATGATTAGCAAGCTGGCGCAAATTGTGGTTCCTCGAACGCAAATTGCAGCTGTCAGAGATGATCCTGACGATGATCGGATCCTTGAATGCGCGGTGGCGGGGAAAGCGGATCTGATTGTTTCGGGTGACAAGCATCTTCGGCGGTTGAAGATATTTGAGGGCATCCCGATTGTGACTGTAATGGATTTATTGCGGATGCTTGATTAACGCAAAACTACCGGTGCTCCAAACGAAAACATAGTGGATGAAGCGGGAGCGGGTGGCATCGGCATAGGCGTTACGATAAGGACCCCTCGTCAAGAATCGGCTTTGCGGCCAAGCCAGCCCCCCAAGCGATTGAACTTGTGGGGAAGGGGTTTCGCGATAGCTATCCCTCGGGGGACCTGGGAAGGATGTCACCGCGAAAAGGCCGCCTCGATGCATGATTTCCGATAACGACACTTATCCAGCAGCTACTCTTGCCGAATGGCGAAAAGAGGATATGAAAGAAGCTGTTGCAATCATGTTCATGCCGTAGGGCGAAAGGCTGCCAGGAGGATACTTTCCGGATGCCGTGATTCATTCCGTATCCGGTCACTGATTTGATGGACTGCCCCTTACGGCTCAAATGGCCATTTCCCCTGGGACGAATCTCGGACCAGACAAAGTCCTCTTCCTGATCGGAGGTGGCGGAATGGGTGAAGCGAGGAAAGCACGGGACATGCGATTGGGACGCGACGTCGCCCTAAAGATTTTGTCGGACTCGACCGCCGCCGTAGACTGTGACTCTAAACTGGCAGTCGGGCCCGAAGAAGGGTTCGGTAATATCAACCTTATTCCGCCTTCGTGGGCGTGTTACGACTTGCCAGACCTTTCCGGATCAGTTCCACATCTTCGGTAGCAAAAGGAATCCGGTCCAGATCCATGCGCTGGTAATCCTCACGAGTCCAACTCGCTTTCATCACGCCCCCCGCGGAAGGCCGATCAATCAGTTGAAGCACATGGGTAATTTCATGCACCATCACGTGCGCTAGCAAACCGATGACGAAGCTGGGCCGGTTTCCCAGTTGCCCAACGCGGTCCAGAAACACGTGGATATTGGTGCCTGCTGTTTTATAGGGCATCGCATAGGCCAAAGCACTCTGGTGCCCGCCATAGTCGTTTCCGTTTTCAATCTCGATCAGGAGCTGTACACCGCAGGAACTGCCCGTCTCACGCACCTTCACGCCGGCTTCACGAAACATCTCGCTGGCCTTCAACTTTGCCGCATTCACCAGCGTGCCGGCCGACATGCCGACATTGTTGACGACGCGAAGCGTCACGTCACAGTCTCTGGACTTGCCATTGGCATTCATCCCTGCCGCCATCATGATCCCGATTACCCAGTAAGTTTTCATAATTCCCTCTTTCAGCCGGGTAGGCGCATTGGCAGAGGCAAAACGCTAACGGGATGTAATTATTTTTTGGAACCATCTCCATCCGGTGAAATCACGGGCCTGCTGCACGCCTGGGCCGGCGGCGACCGGGCTGCGCTTGATAAATTGACGCCGCTGGTTTATGACGAATTGCGCCGCCGGGCTCAGCGCTACATGGCGAACGAGCGTGCCGGCAATACACTGCAAGCCACCGCTCTGGTGAATGAGGCGTTTCTGCAACTGGTTGGCGCGAATAATGTCCAGTGGGAGCACCGGGCACACTTTTTCGCGGTATCCGCCCAGATGATGCGACGCATTCTGGTGGATGCGGCCCGGGCGCGTGGAGCCGAAAAGCGCGGCGGCGGAATCGCCCGCGTCGATCTCAACGAATCGATTGATGCGATGGCCGGACGCGGCAGGGAACTGGTTAGGCTGGACGATGCACTAGACGCGCTGTCAAAGTTTGACGCGCGCAAAGCGCAAGTGGTGGAGATGCGATTCTTCGGTGGCCTTAGCGTAAAGGAGACGGCCGAGGTGCTGGGCATGTCGGAACCGAGTATCCTGAGGGACTGGAAACTGGCACGGGCATGGTTACTAGATGAGATGGATCGCGAGCTACAATCTAACTAACCATGAACCCAGAGCGGTGGCGTAGAATCGAGGAGTTGTACAACGCGGCGCAGGAGCGTGAACCGGAGGAGCGTGGCGCCTTTCTCGCTGACGCCTGCCGCGGCGACGACGAATTGAAGCGCGAGATCGAGCGCCTGCTTGCCAAGGATTCCGGCGGCAAAATCCTGGACACCCCTGCGGCCCAACTGCTGAATACTCCCGCCAAAGCCAAGCCGCTCACCGCAGGTGACAAACTCGGCCCCTACGAAATCGTCG
>CAIRSA010000071.1 GCA_903881085.1 uncultured Acidobacteriia bacterium | reverse complement strand
CTGAATGCTCGACGTGACACCAGAAAGGTAGCCCAGGTGCGTATCGTCCACAAGGCCCGCTCCAAGTTTGGTGGCCGGGATGCCGGAAGGGAGTTGTGCGGTGGATACAATGCCACTGATCTGCGGAAACGAATAATCGTTCGCATTATGGCTTACGTCCACTGCCACCCACGCAGGAGCGCTCGAGTTGGTCCCATCGCCGGTTTGTGCAAGGTATTTGCGCGTCGTGGTTGTATTTGGAGCGAGCGCGGCTCCAACGCCTTGGGCGCTGCCGTAGAGTAGAGCGAACGGTGTCGCCAGATTGATTTGTGAGAGAGCAGCAGTACCGCTGATTTGCGAGAACGAGTAATCGTTCGCATTGTGGCTCACGTCCACGGACACCCACTGTGGCGCTGCTGCGTTTATCCCATCGCCGGTTTGCGACAGGTACTTGCGCGTGGCCGCCGTATTCGGCGCGAGCGCAGTTCCAGCCGCCAGCGAGTTGCCGTACAGCAGTGAGAATGGCATCGACAGGTTAATCTGAGAGGCGGGGAACACTACGCCTGCTGCGGGCGCAGTGGAAGTTCGCACCTGATTGATCCTTAGCGGCGTAGTGGATGTTGGAATGGTCCAGGTCTCCGTCCAAGCTTGGCGCGCCGGTGTAAAGTAGCGCACCATGTACGTCGTGTTCGCCGGAAGCGCCGCATCGTTCGGCACGAACTGCTCGGAAAAGGCTCCGCCGGTAACAGTGTAGGTTTTGGTTTGCCGCGCATAGGTCACACCCGCGTAGGTAAGTGCAGGCGCTGAGATCTCAATCGTGCCGGCGAACGTCGTCAATCCGACTGGAAGATAAATCGTGTCCGTTACCGTGGTGTAAGTCTGCCCGAACAGCGGCGCGATGAAACAATAGAGCGCTATTTTGTTCATGATTTTCTCCTATGCGAGTTCGACGAGCATGATCTCGACGTTAGTCCTGCCAATGTCTACGCTCTGCGACCAATTCGCGTCGAAGCGGACGGTGTGGCGGCCAGTGGTTTCCGCGCCAGTTGGATCGCAGGAAAATCTTGGATTGGTCTCATAGGGGTCGTAGAAGTAGAACGCCTCGAGCGTTCCGCCGCGCGCCTCGTAAAAATCGCGCAACTCTCCCAACTGAGCAGCAGTCAGCCGTTTCGCCATGCGCCACCGCTTACGGCTGTTGACCGCCTGCACCGAGCGCTGCGACTCTCCGTTCTTGTATTCGTTTTCGATGAGCGGATACGACTGTTCATGGACGAAGGTGCGGCACAGCGACTGGGGCAGCACTGTGGCCGGCGCTGCATTGAGAACTGAGCCGGGCATCTTAGCTGACAATCGTTCCGGGACTCAACTGAAGACTGGTGAGCTCGCGCCGGTTCGCGTTCGATCTGGTCGCGGCCATCGTCGCGTTCTGAACCAATCGCGGATTGTTCGTAATGGCCTGTACTGCTTGACCCTGCAGCAGCGCCGTAGTGGCAGGGCCGTCAAGTTGAATCACGAGGCCGCCACCGGACGGCGTGCCGCTTCCGATCTTGTCGAGTCCGGGGAGTCCGCCCAAACCCGGAAGCGGAGTGCCGTTGTTGTACTGCGGCGACTGGAACAGCGAGCCGCCGGATTGCACTACACTCACGGCCTGCACGTTGGCCGGCATGCCGCTTGTCTTCTGGCCCGTGCTCATAGCGTACAACTGGATCAGGTCGCGAACCTGCTGACTCCGAATGGCCATGTCGATGTTGCCGCCGAACGCAGACTTCGCCATGTCGGCGATCTGCCTCAGCACGCCTTTGTCTGCGATGTCGACGCCATAGGTGGCCTTGATCTTCTCGCGGACCTTCTCTTCCGCGCCCTTGACGAACAGGCGGACGATTCCTGCGACCAATCCAATCGAACCGCCAATGGCCGCGCCGAGCGGGCCGCCGAACTTGTAGCCAATCGCCGCGCCGCCGGCCGTAGTTTCCGCGACGCCGAGTTTGCCGCCGCGCCGCAATCCGTCCATGGCGAGCATCACGCCACCCATGAGCGCGGCGTCCGACTTTCCGATGGCGGAGAACTTCTGACCCATCGTGGCATCCTGCCACGTGGTCGCCATGCCCTCGCCCGTTTGTATGCTTCCGCTCATGCCCACGAACGACTTCAGGTTCGCCAGCATGCCCTCTCTGCCGGCCTTTGAGAACATGCCCATGAGTCCGGCATTGCGCATGGATCCGCCTCCTGTGCTTCCCAATATCGCTTGGTGGATGAATCCATCCGTGCCCATGTATGTGCCGTCGGGTGTCATCTCGCCGCCTGCAAGGCCGCCAAGTTTCAGATTCGGGTACGTACTGCTGACGGCACTCCCCGAGGGCATGTCACCTGTCAAATCGGGGGTGCGCCAGGGCTTCGCCGATCCGGCGAGCTCTCCTTTCCTGATGGCGTCCTGCACCTCGAACTTGTGCCAGAAGTCGGACAGCCTGCGGTATGCCTCGTCAATCGAGTTTGTGGCATAGGGCTTCTGCTGTGGCTTGAGCGTCGAAAGGTACGCGCGCCGGATCTGGCCGGCATACGCCTGTGCCTTGTTCTGCAGTGCCGCCATGTCGGCCATCGCGGCATCGTGCGCTGCATCCGCGGCCCATGACGCTTCGACCTGACTGCCCGTGAATCTCTCAATGTCGCTGAATGCTCCGCGGTAGTTGCCACTGGCGGGAATCTGATCGGCGGCAACGTCAGCCGCCCGTCCGGCTTCCGTGTATTGCTTGTACGTTGCGTAGTAGCGATTTTGATCTGAGGTGCGGTACTCTTCCGCTGTCATCTGCCAGGGTGCTTTGACATTGGGAGCCCCGCCTGGCGCGAGTTTCTCAATACTGGGGCTAACGTACTTTGGCCCGTTGAGCCGCTCGTACAACTCCTCGATCTCCGGAGTGAACTTGCGTCCACCCATTTTCCCGGCGTACACTTCAGCAACGAACTCCACTGGCTCGCTGGCTGCATACGTGCTCACTTTGCGCGCAGTGGCATGCATCTCCTCCGATGGCCACCCCGCCGCACTCAACGCAGCGTATCGTTCCTTGCCTGCCTCGATCATGTGCTTGTAGTGGCCGGATTCGTGAAAGAAGAAAGTGTTCTCGTCCGCGGTCGGTGTCCACTGTTTGTCCTTCAACTTCGCCGCAAATGCGGCCATGTCCGGCTGTTTCCACAGCGACGACGCCGAGTTGATCTGCAACTCAGGCGTGCGGTTCGCAACAAACAGCATGGCCTCGTCTCTTCCGAAGCCGCTTGCTGTCACGCGCACGCGTGGCGGGATCGCGCCACCGCGCCCGGACGTATCGGCGAGCCCCTGGACGACCTGATTCGCAATGCCGACGTCATCCCCAAGCTTCACGTCTTTGATTCCGAGATTGGCGACAGCCCACTGCTCCGCTTCCGATACGGTCGCAAATTCCGGTACCGATCCAGTGAACGGCGCACGCGCCGCAATGCGTTTCGCCAGGAGAATCTCCTGCTGGCGAGTGCCCGGGATTTTGCCGAACCCGGTAGTCGTGGCGTTCTTGGCCGACAGCGCTCCTCGTGCCGACTGCTTCTCAGCGCCAACGAGCCAGGGAAACTGTGCGTCCAGTTTGGCTGATGCCTGGGCCGTGGTTTCAGAACTGACGACGAGCGGACCTTTATAGACAGAGTTCGAGAATTCCTCCGCTTCCTGTTTTGCGCTGGCGGCGATTTCCTTCTCTAACTGCCGCCGCATCTGATGCCGGACCCGAGCCAACCCACCCAGGCGGCCTACTGCCGCCATGTCGGCCGCAGTTTTGCCAAACAGAAAGTTGATCTGCTCGGGGTTGACTGTGCCGCCCTCTGCCACAACACGTGCTAGCGGTCCCCCCGCGAGGATGCTCCCGCCTTCGGTCGGGCTGAAACTGCTCAGCGTTGCCTGGATTGTTTTCCACGAGGGATCGGCCAGAACGGTGAGGCCCTTGGCAACAAAGTTTCCGACTGGATGAAGGATCGCGATGTTGGCCGCCAGTGCGGTCCCCGCATCGATGATCCCTTTGCCGTCCTTTGCTAGCAAACTGTCGAATTCCGCTTGCGATCTCGTCCTTTGTTCCAGGTTGCGCAGCAGCAACATGCGGATCGGATCCGACTCTGCAGGACCAAAAGGAGACTCTCCCGGCATGGCCCATGGCTTGGCAGCGGCGGGCAGACGAACGGGTCCAACTGCAGTGCCCGCGCTGGAATCCAACACTCCCAGGAGTCCACCGATGTTGCTCAGTACGCCGCCGCCGCTGCCTCCGCCAGCGCCTTCCACACTGATCTGCTTGCCCGTCAGCAAGTACATGAGCATCGAAGCCACGCGCGACGTGATCACGTCCTTGATGACCGACAGCATAGTCATCTTGAACGAGTTGCCGATTGCCGACCAGATGGATTGCGACTTGGTGAGCAGCGCATCGAACACACCACCGGCCTGTTGTTTCAAAGCTGCGAAAATACTGCGGTACTGCTCCGTGACAATGCGCTGTGTTTGAGCGGCGCCCTTGATCTGCGCCACATCTACATCGTTCCCGGCACTCTTTTCGAGGGCGGCCTTTTCGTCTTGGCCGAGTTGGCGAATGCGGCCGCGGATCAGCTCCTGGCGCGCGTCGTCAAAGATGCCCTTCGCCAGCATCGCGCGTTCGGCCGCACGGATATCTGCCTCAACACGGCGGTCGATTTCCTGAAGCTCGATGGCCGTCCGCTGCTTGACGGCATCGACCTCAATCGCGGTTTTCATCTGCTCGACCGCGATCTTCTCCTTGATCGTGATTGCATCGATGGCTTCGAGATTCGCCAGCGCAAGCTCCTTGCGCTGGCCGACGGCTGACTTCTCAAAACCGAGTTGAGCGTCCTTGCGCCTCTCGTCGAGATCGAATGACTGCGACCAGATGTCGAGATCCTGATTCGCCGGTTCGATGACGTATTCCTCGAACATTCGATGCTGGCGCGCGCCCAACGCTTTCCACATCTCTGCGATGCGGCGGGCTTCCTCTTCGTTGAACTTCATGTCGAAGGCTGCGATCCGCTCGCGCGTAGCGGCGTGGATTGTTTCGAGGGTGGATGCGTTGAGTTTGAAGTGCAGCACAGCGCCGCTCTTGTCGTCGACGTAGGTGGACCGCGCGGCGATCTCGCGCTTCTCCTCCTCGCGGATTTTCTCGATGCCAGCGGCGTGCTCCTGCATAGAAAAAAGCAGGATGTTCAACGACTCTCTGGCCGCGGCGGTCTCGGACTGCGTGGCCTGAATGATCTTCATCGAGTCTTCGATGCGGGCCCGCGCCTGATCGTGTTCCGCGCTCTTGCGCTCCTCGACGGCGCGCATGTAGAACTCCTGCGCCGATCGCTCGGCCTCGCCACGCTTCTTCCGTTCCACCGCGATCCGGTTGACCTCGTCGTCAGTCAGGTCGTCCTTGCCACGGACAGTGATTTTCGGCAGGCCCATGCCGCTGAATTCGCCCCACGACTCACCGGGCAGCAACTTTTTCCCGGCGATGATTTCGCGGACCTGGTCATCGGTGTAGCCCATCTTCTTCACGTCGTCGGGCTTGAGCTTGCCCTTGAAGATGTCCTGCTGGATGGCCTTGCGGCGCATGTCCTCGTACTGGTTTTCCAGATTCTGCTTCGTGTCGCCCCACGTCTTCCAGATGGCCGCGCCGCCGAATGCTACGCCTGCGAGCATCAGCCCGATGGGGTTGGCGATGAGGGCGGCGGACAGTCCCTGGACGGCGGTTGCCATCGCGCCGATCTTGGTGATGATCCCGTAGGTGGCGATCACGCCAGCGGTGTAGATGGCCGCTTCGCCGAATTTCACGAGCAATTCAGAGTTGTCTTTCAGGAATCCGACGAGTTCGCGCAGGTGGCCGATCCAGGAGCGGAAATATCCCTGGAACTGCTCGCCCACCGCTTCTTTCAGTTCGTTCACCTCGCGCGCCAGCACCTTGCTCTGCGCTTCCGCGCTGGCTGCTGAGGCGGCCGATGCGCCCTGGATCTTCGCGCCCTCGCGCATGACGGCGTTGTAGCGGTATTGCCGGATTTCGTTTTCGTCGAGCGTCTTTCCGGTGAGCTTCTCCTGGCGGTCGACGTCCTTGTTCAGGTCGAGGAATATGCCCATCGTGCGCAGTCCGCGCGACTGGCCGGACTCGATGGCCATGAGCAGTTTTTCCAGCGCTTCCCCGGCGGTGATGTTCTCAATGGCAGCGGCGTCCTTGGCGATCCTGGCCAAGCCGGTTGCTTTGGAAAGGCCCAAATCTGCGATGATGAGCCGGTTCACGGCGTGGATCGCATCCTCGGTTGAGAAGCCGACTTTCTTGACAGCCTCGACCGCGTGCTCCGCGGCGGCCGCGCCAACGCCATGCGCTTTCGCAAGAGCCAGCATGGACATGCCCATCCTGTCGGCGTGCGCCGCGTGCTCAGCCGCGCCGATGGTCCATTCTTTCATCCATTCCAGCGCGTGTTCGATCGCATCAGCCAAGAGGTGGCCCGCCGCCGCGCCCTTCGTCATGCTGTGCGTCATGCCGTCGATCCCGGCGGATGCACCCTGGGCAGCCTTCGACGCCGCCTGCTCCATGCTGGACAGACCGGTGTTAATCGACTTGATAGAGGCGTTGGCTTTGTTGACGTCAACTTCGACGACGAGTTCGAGTTTGCTATCGGCGGGCATTTTGGGTCAAAATGAAGACATGGAAAGGACGACGAGCAGAACAGCCGCCGGGAAAAACGGTCAGAATCCGAAGCCAGCGGTCTCCAAGCTGGGACGGGATCTCCGCCGGATCGCCGAGAGGATTGCTGCCTCAGGCGAGAAGCCGCTTACGCGCCGGGAACTGCGTCGTGAGATCGCGGAGCGCAGAGGCGCCACCTACTGAGTCTCATGACGCGAACGTTCCTCGATGCAGGCGTCCTGATCGCCGCCGCTCGATCTGTTGGCCCTGATCAGGATCGCGCATTGAGGCTTCTTGAAGACCCCAGCCGAGTGTTCCTGACGAGCCCCTATGTCCAGCTTGAAGTCGTGCCAAAGGCAATCTACTTCAAGAAGCACCTCGAACGATCCTTCTACGAGAAGTTCTTCAAAAACGCCGTCTGGTATCGCCAACTCGAAAAGATCGAAGCTGCTGCACAAATCGAGGCATCCAGGAGTGGCCTTGCCGCCATCGACGCTCTCCACCTGGCGGCTGCCCATCTGTCCCACGCGGATGAGTTTGTCACCACCGAGAAGCCAAACAAACCTGTCCACCGATCCTCGCTCGTCAAGGTCGTCTATCTGTTCGGTTAGTTGCCACGCTGTGAGTTCGGCATGCGCTCCCGCTCGAGCGCATCCCGCTCCTCGGCGATGATCAACATCACCGCCAGTTCATCCGCACGAATCTCGTCCATCGTAATCCGCACACCCAGATTCAGCGCGGCCATCAAATCCAGCGCGCGCCGGATCACCAGGCCCCGCTCCGATGCCTGGGCGGCATCCAATCGGTCCTGTGGGCAGTGATCGCACCGCCCACCTTCATCGGGAGCATCGGGGCAGAGGTCGGGATCGCAGAGTTCTTCGCGCCGCATTGCCCAGTGCACGAGGAACCGGTAGGACGGATCCTCCGGCCACTCCCCGGCTAAAAACTTGCGCCGCGATCCTCCGCAAACGCCGAGTCGAGCGCATCGACCGCAGCCTTCACCGCCACTGCCTGGTGGATGACGGGCACCGCGCCGGCGTAGTTCTCGGTCGATGTCATCAATCTCTTGTAGAGATCCGCGGCTGCCGTGATGTTGATGGTGAGTTCCTGTTTGCCGTACGGCATATCGAGCACCCGCGCGAAACTACGCCGGTACTCGAACACATCCTTGGCCGAAGGCATTTTCAGCAGATGCACCGTGGTCGCGCCGAGCACGCGCATTGTCACACGGAATGCGTCGCCATCGGGAACCACATCATCCACATCCGCCTGGCTCAACTGCTCGACGACCTTCATCGATTCGAACGGATCGATCTCTGGCGTCTGCTCGGTGCGGATCTTCGCCACCAGCGCTGCGTCGAGATCTTCACCGTTGGCGACGATGGTCTCCGAGAGTCCACGTCCCATCTGCTTAATGATCACCTTGCGGCGCCGCTGGCGCTCGGACCATTCCTCGTCGGATGGGAAGCGCACCCGGATGGTTTTCACACCGCCCGGGGCACGCAGGTTAATTGCAATTGCTCTATTCGCGTCGAAAGCTGCAGTATTGGTTTCCATAAAATCCTTTCTATGAACAGATCGCATCAACATTACATTTGGCAACTGCGGAGATGACACCGTTCGTTGCGTGATACAAGGGCGTCGCGTCAACGGCAACGGTCACGATGCCGTCCGTCTCGCCGACCTCCGCAGTCGCGAACGCGACTTTCTGCCAGGTGATTGCCAGCGAGTTGTTGGTGTCGAATGTGAGCGTGATGACGGCGGTGCCGGTGGTCTGCGCCTTGAGTTTCGTCAACTCTGTCGAAGCGCTGTCGAAACGGGCGACGAACTTGAGAGTGCCGTGCCTGTTGCCGAACTCCAGCCTGCCGCGGATCGCGCCGGTGGTGGCATCGGCGGGCGTCTGGAAACCGGAGCCGGGAAAGAAACCCGCGTCCATCCGCAGGTTATTCTTCCATGACGATTCGAGCGAGACGATATTCTTGCTCGTTACATAGTCAACGCCGTTGATACTGAGTGCCAGAGAAGCTGACGGCAGCAACTTCTCCAGCGTCGCGGCCGGCATGGTGATGCCCGAAGGTTCCGTGAGCATCCCGGCGCCAGCAAACTCAATCGTGATCTTGCTGTTTGAGCGGCCTGGGCCGGAGCCGATGTTGATGGTCCACCCTTCGACGGCGCAGCCGACCGCCATGCGATCGATGACGGCGCTGCCGCCGGGACGGATCTGCTCGATGAAGGAGAAGTACGGCAACTCCGTTGCGTCGCCGGCCGCGGGAAATAGCGGTGTGCAAGTGTAGATCCAATTCGGCGTCGTGCCCGACTTCACTACCTTGCCCAAGCCAAAGCACATGGCCCAAGCCGCAATCTCCGCACTGAGATACTTCTCGATCTGGCCAGTGATGTCCCACGACGTCTTGAACGTGGTGGTTGCGAACTCATGGCCTTTGCCGTACTCCTCGGCATCGTTTTCCGTGTTGAGTTTCGGATTCGCCAGTGCGGCGTTGAGCTTTTTGAGCTGCCAGACGTTCGCGACCAGATTCGCGGTGGCGATGTCGGTTTGTTTGCCCTTACCGAAGCCGATAAGGACTTCCTGCATTCTAGTCGTTGACATGGATGTTCACCTCCTCGCGCCTGGCCGGCGGCTCGCACTGATTCCAACCGGCAACCATCATTGGAATCAATACCTCGGGCGTCGCTTCTACTTCCTTCGGTTCGCCGACGCCGAAGGGCGGCTTCATTGTTACCTTGTCCATCAGGAGTCTCCCTGTTCTGTAAATGAAATCGGTACTTCAAAATAGTCCAGCCCCTCCGCATCGGTCTGCCGTTGAATGGATGGCAGGT
>CAIRSA010000070.1 GCA_903881085.1 uncultured Acidobacteriia bacterium | reverse complement strand
TTACTCAAAATATCTGACGTTTGTTGTACTTACATTGCTTCCAACTAGATTGTCAATGATCTACGCATACATATAAACGATCTGTTTTACCAGAAAGCCTACTGCATACCGGCCTCGAAAGCCGTCTTAACGCGTGTTGCCCTAACCTCAGTCTTAACTAAGGACGCAATCCCCGCAGTTAAAAAATTGTATTTATTAAAGAACTTCAGAGGAACATCTCAGGAGAGTTTCGAAGTTTACTTCGCACTGCTTGCCCGTTGTTCGTTTCTTATTCCGTCAACTTTTCAAGTCTATCAGAGTTCTTTCCGTTTTGCAAGCGGGCAGGATCTTTTCGATCTTAGCTGCCTTTTTATTTCGCTTGACTCGGTGCACTCAAGACGATCGCGCTGACAAAACTAGAATAGCAAACGGAACGCAGACTACGCAAGCACGATCTCGCGAAATATCAAGCAACGAGCGGCGGAATGCACGCAAGTGGTTGATATATAAGCAGAAGAAAGTTTAAAAATACATCGGATTGTTTATTTTTGTTTGGCGCTGGGCGGCCCGGACGGTCTTTGGAGAGGGTTTTTGAATGGCTCATTGCACATTTGCTGGGGCAGGCCAGTGATACCGGCCGTGTATTCCGGTGGAATTTCTTGGCAGCGGATGCATTTGACGTGCTCGTCACCTGCGGGTGACTCGCATTGGGGGCTTTTCGCGTGGGTTGCAGTGTCGTGCATTCTCTAGGAGTTTTGGGGCGAGTGCCATTTATGTCACTTATCTGGCACGGCGAAGGATAGGATTGAACCACCGGCGGCTACAGATACGTACTGTTTGCCGTCAAGCATATAGGTCATGGGCGAAGCTTTCCAGGTTTGGTTGGTTTCTGTCTTCCATAATTGGGTGCCGGACTCTGCGTTGCGGGCGATGAAGGCTCCGCTGTCGTCGCAGTGGAATAGCACTCCGCTTTCGGTTGAAAGGAGGCCGCCCCAGGAGTTTGCGGGTCCGATTTGTTCTATTTGCCAGCGCTGGCGGCCGGTTTTAATGTCGAGGGCGCGGAGCACCTTCTTCCCTGGCTCGCCTTCGACACGTTCGGTGGAGCCGTCGTAGTAGGACTTCCCTGCCTCCCATTCGCCCGGCTGCTTCTTATAGATAGTGCATTTTTCCAGGGCTTGGACGTAGAACAGGCCGAGTTTGGCTGAGAACGCAGTGCTGAACCAGTTGGTGGCGCCTTCCACTGCGGGGCAGGCTTTCACGCCGGCGGGGGTTGGGGTTGCTTCGGCGTTTACGATGGGGCGGCCGTTGGCATCGATCTGCTTCGCCCAGGTCAATTTGTCGACGAATGGCGTGGCGCGGAGGAACTTGCCGTTGGTGCGGTCGAGCACATAGAAGAACCCATTACGATTGGCATGGGCTAGCAGCTGGCGCGGCTTCCCTTCCCAGTCGGCGTCGATCAACATTGGCGTCTGCTGGGCGTCCCAATCGTGCAGATCGTGCGGGGTGTATTGGAAATACCAGGCGAGTTTGCCAGTCTTGGGATTGAGGGCGATGACGGAATCGGAGTAGAGGTTGTCGCCGAGGCGCTCGTCTCCGTTGTAGTCGGGACAGGGGTTGCCGGTGGGCCAATATAGCAAGTCGAGTTGGGGGTCGTAAGTGCCAGTTAGCCAGGTTGTGGCGCAGCCGTGGGTGATCGCCTTTCCCTTCCATGTTTCGGAGAGCGGTTCGCCGGGGGCGGGGACGGTCCAGAAGCGCCAGGCTCGTTCGCCGTTCGAGATGCGGTAGGCGTCGAGAAAGCCACGGGCGCCCTCGTCGCCTCCGGAGATGCCAGAGATGACCAGGTCGCCGACGACAAGCGGGGCGGCGGTTGCACCGTAGTTCTGGCGGTAGTCGGCCATTTCGCTGTCCCAGAGCAGAGCGCCGGTCATGCGGTTGAGGGCGATGAGGTGGGCGTGGTCGGTGACCATGAAGAGGCGGTCGCCTTCGATAGCCACGCCGCGGTTGATGCCGCTGGCGGCGTCTCCGGCGAGGCCTTTGGTGCGGGCGCGTTTGTATTGCCAGATGCGGCGGCCGGTGCCTGCGTCGAGGGCGTGCACTTCGTTGACGTTGGTGACGTACATTACGCCGCCGACTACGACGGGTGTGACTTGGAGGCGCTGTGCGGTGGGCAGGGTGTAGAGCCAGGCGAGTTGGAGCTGATGCGCATTGGCGGTGGTTATTTGAGTCAAAGTGGTGTGGCGGTTGCCGGTGTAGGCGCCGTTGTAGCTGGGCCAGTCTTGATCGGAGTGGATTTCGCGCCAGGTGTTGGCGCGGCGACGGAGGAGGTGGAGGCGGCCGTCTTCGCCCAGTAGTTGCATGTCGGCGGAGCCTTTGTTCATGACTGTGGCGTCTAGGAAGGTCTCGGGGAGGTCGCGGGCGGGGCGAAGGGTTCGCAGGTGGGCGATGAGGTCGCGCATTTCCTGGGTGGATAGATTGGTGCCGGGCATGCCTGCGGCGGGGAATCCGTTGCGGAGGAGGGTGGCCAGGTCGGCGTCGTTTCGTATGGCAAGGCGAGAGACGATGGCGGGGCCGCGTTCGCCTCCGAGGGCGTTCGCGCCATGGCAGCCGGCGCAGCGTTGGCGGTAGTGGAGTTCTCCTTCGGGGGCGGCGTGGAGGGTTAGGGCGAAGAGGAGGAGTGCGGGGCGCATGGAGATAGTGTATCTCTTGGGCGGGGGATTGGGCACGGATGGACGCGGATGCCGCGCTGAGATGGATCTCGGCGCGGCAGTAGGAAGAGCCGAGTGCCAATCGGCTGCAGATTACCAATCCAATGTCGCTTACATTGCGTTGATGAGGCGAGCTTCCGATTTGGTAAGCGATTCATTGGGGCATTGCGGTGGAGGGCAATTGGGGTCAGACAGCCCATTTTCGGCAAATAC
>CAIRSA010000069.1 GCA_903881085.1 uncultured Acidobacteriia bacterium | reverse complement strand
TTCTTCTTGCCCTTTTTCTTGTTCTCTTTCTTGGTGGTGGTAGTGTCGTCAGCAGCAAAGCCCACGGACACGGCGCCCATCGCGAGGGAAAGGCCCAGTAAAACGCTCATCAGTTTGTTCATTGTAGTTTCTCCTTCTTCAAGCGGGCTTTGTTCTTTCCCGCCTGAACCTATACTGTCATGCCAGCATGAAGCCACTCTGAACTTGCGGTTAATGTTCCATCATGTCTGTAAACGTATATAATCACCATTCGACCTATGAGTTGGGAAAATCCTGTCAAAAAACTATTGCGCGATGGAGAAGTCGTCGCAGGTATCACCATTACTGTTCCAAGCGTGGAGATCGCAGCCCAGGCCGCAAACCTCGGCTTCGATTTTCTATGGATCGAAATGGAGCATTCGCCCATCACGCTGGAGACGCTCCGTGCCATGGTATTGGCCACGCGCGGGCTGAAAGCATTGCCGTTCGCGCGCGTCCCTGTAGTCGATCTGTGGACCGCCAAGCGCGTGCTCGATCAAGGCGTGCTAGGGGTGATGTTCCCCTTTTGCAGCACGCCGGAACTGGCCGCACGTGCGGTCGACGCCACTCATTATCCGCCGCGTGGCAAGCGCGGTGCAGGCGCTGGCCTGGCCACGTTCCGCTGGCCCGCGCCCGAAGGCTACTACGATTTCGCCGATGAAAACGTGCTGACCATCTGCGTAATCGAAGAAGAGGCAGCCGTGAACAACATCGATGCGATCGCCGCCACTCCTGGTGTCGACGTGTTGTTCATCGGTACAGCCGATCTATCGTTCTCCATGGGATTGCGCGGCGAGAAAGGCCATCCGCGCCATGAGGAAGCCATTGCGCGAGTAGTGGAAGCGGGCAAGAAGCACGGCAAGTATCTGGGCCGCCCCGCCATGACTCCCGCCGCAATTGAAAAGGGCCGTGCGCAAGGCTTCCAGTTCTTCCAGGCCGCTACCGATACAGGCTTCATGGCCGCCGGCGCGCGGCAGATTCTTGAGCCGTTAGGGAAAAAAGGCATTGAGTCCAAAACCAAAACCTTATACTGAACTTCCGGGCTACAAGTGGCAGGTGGTGGCGATGTTGTGGGGCATCTCGTTCTTCAACTATGCCGACCGCCAGGCCATCTTCTCCGTCTTCCCTCTGCTGGCGAAAGATCTGAACCTTTCGCCCACGCAGTTGGGGCTGCTGGGTTCCGCTTTCGCCTGGGTCTACGGATTATGCGCGCCGTTCGCCGGCAACATTGTCGATCGCATACGCCGCGTCACGGCCATCCTTGGCGGACTTTACGCCTGGAGCCTGATCTGCGCGGCCACGGCGCTGTCGATCACGTTCCCGCATCTGGTGTTCTTTCGCGCTGCCGAGGGGCTAGGTGAGACGTTCTACTATCCGGCATCCATGTCGCTGCTGAGTGACTATCATGGCCGCAAGACTCGCTCGCGCGCCATGGGCCTGCATCAGACCAGTGTGTACGTCGGAACCATTGCCGGCGGATTCTTTGCCGGCTTCATCGGGCAATATTATGGCTGGCGGCTTTCGTTTGTCGTCTTCGGTGGATTGGGGATTCTGTTAGGCTTCATCCTGGCCCGCTTTTTGCGCGAGCCAGTGCGAGGAGCAGCCGACCTTGCCGACGCTGGCGCAGCGCCACATGCGGCCGCAAAAATGCCGCTGCGCGATTTTCTGCAGGTGATCGGCAACACGCCAACACTCATGTTCTTATTGGGAGCCTTTGTCTGCTCCAACTTTGTCGCCATGGTGATGCTCACCTGGATGCCGAAATTTCTTTACGACAAATTCCACCTGAGCCTCACCATGGCAGGCCTGACCGCCACGCTGTTTGCGCAGATCGGCAGCATGCTTGGCTCGCCAATCGGCGGCTGGCTCGCCGACCGCATGCGCGCCCGCATGGCCGGAGGGCGCATGCTGGTGCAAGCCGCGGCCCTGCTGCTGGGGGCACCCTTTGTTCTGCTCTGTGGCGCCACGCAGGAGGTTCCCATCCTGTTGCTGACCTTGTTTGCGTGGGGTTTCTTCAAAGGCCTTTATGACGCCAATATTTTCGCCTCGGCCTTCGATGTCGTGAAGCCCGAAGCGCGCGGCACAGCGGCGGGCTTCATGAACATGGTCGGTTGGCTTGGAGGCGGTGGCACTGCGCCGATTGTGATCGGCTACCTGTCCGAAAAAAGCAGTCTCAGCTATGCAATCTCTCTCACTGCCATAGTGTATCTGGCAGCCGCGATACTGTTAGCCTGTGCGGTTCGCTTCACCGCAAAGCGTGACGTCGAGCGTTTGGAGCAGGCCTTCCATGGGTAGGAGAGGCAATTTGCCTGTCCACTCCCTAATTGTTCTTAGCTTCGCGGTGACGAGCTACTTCTTACTCCCAAAGAAATTCAACTTCTGCTTCAACGATTCCCACCACGAAAGCTTGATTGTTGAGGGATCCATTGCCGGCGCGTTGGCGGGCAAAAGGTCGCTCATCGGCTTTGCCTGAGCCGTCTCAGCCAGCCGCTTCCAGGGCTCTTTCTGAATCACCCGCACACGGTAGCCTTCAAACGCGTAGGTCTTTTTAACCAACCCGCCGTCCTTATCCTCAATGATGACGGAGAACCCCGGCACGTTGTACTTTTCCTTGCGGTTGCTAACTTCGACCATCATTTGCGTCACCGGATAATAGCCGGTGACGTTGCGTTCCATGTACGCAGTCTCATACCGGTTACGGCGCGTGTTGAAAATGAACACGCGTATCTGGTCAAACTCGTAATTCTGCTGGCCCTTGGCAATGGTGGTCCACAACCAGTGGAATTTCTTCGGATCCTTGCTCTCCGCGTCCTTCACTTGCGCTTCGCCCAACTTGAAATACGACGTGATGCGACGGCCCTCGGCATACTGTGCCACCTCATCGGGAATCATCATGCTCAGGCTCGATGTCATAACCCATCCGGCCTTTCCATCTTTGGTCCGGATCAGGCTCCAATCGTCGAAGCGTGGCGGTGGTGGCGCATCTTGTGCCGGCTTTGCCGCTTCCTTCTTCGCGAAAGGCGACTTGGAAAGCTCCAGCCAGTTTCGCGGCAGCCCCGGCGGTGGAGGCGGGGGTGGCGGAGCCAGCGCGCCACGGCTCTTTTCTTTCTCTTTCTCCTTCGGTTTGGGCGTTTTGCGCTTCTGCGTGGTGTTTTTCGGCGGCGTTGGCGGGGCCGAGCGGAATGGAACTCGCGGCGCCAACCGGTGGCCGATCACTTCCACCACACTATTTTCGACGAGTTGGTGCGAACTGGGCGAGTTGAGATTCGGCGCAGCATGCACGTTGCGCAGCTGGAACACAGTGGCCGTTCCCTGAGATGGGAGCATCGACGATTGCTCGGAAATGCTCCGCATCTCCTTAATCTGCTCCGTAGAGAGCAAATGCCTGGCTTCGGTCCAACCTTCGATGCCTAGTGCAGTGCGAACCCGCGTAAAGCTGCGCCGCGTCTGCAACACTTCAACACGTTCCCCTTGCTTTGCCGTAGCCACCACGGGAGCGCTTGAGGATAGGCTCTGCTTCACGTTCAACGTGAGGGGGCCCACAAACGCCTCCCCAATCGCAGGACTACGCTCCGGCTTCTGGCTACACGAGGCCAGGAACAGGCATAAAGAGAGATAAATTGGAAAGCAGCAACGAGCCATGCGGAAAGAAAAGGCGCCCAGATACCCAGTTTAGCAGGGTCAGGCCTTTTTCTTCGACAAATCCGAACTGCGATAGAACGCCGCTCCAATGGCAACCAGCGCAGCCGCGATCAAGGAAACCTTCGGATTCATCATCATGCCTTTGTACGTGAGCCACACGCTCACCGCAACAAACAGAACCGGCACTGCCGGCCAGGCGAAACTCACTGCGGGCAGCTTCTGCCAGCCTGGACGCTTGCGGAAGATAAACAGCGTGGCGACGGACATGGCGGCGAAGAAGTTCAGCAGGAATCCGATGAAGAAGAAAAGATCGCGGAACGACGTCATGGTCATCAGCAGTGCGCAGACTCCTTGCATGACGATTGCGTTCACCGGTGTGTGCCAGCGTTCGTCCACCCGTGCAGCCATGGAAAAGAATGCGCCGTTTTGCGCCATTGCGTAATAGATTCTCGGCCCGATGGTGACCATGGCGTTCACAGTGGACATGATCGCCAGCGCCATCAAAGCACCAAAGATGCCCGCAACATTGGGTCCGAAAAGATGCGATGCCGAGATCCAGCCTACCGCCACTTTGCCCTTCAGGTCTTCCAGCGGCTGCGCGTAGATGAAAACCAGATTCAGCGCGATGAACAACGTGGCAACCAGAATGGTGCCGAACGTCAGCGCGATCGGCAATGTCCTCTCCGGATTCTTCACCTCTTCTGCCACGTAGGTTGCGGCGTTCCAGCCGCTATAGCTCAGGTAAATGAACAGCAGGCTGTAGGCAAACTGCTCGGCGATCGGCGTGGTGCTGGTGCGTGTTGCATTCATGGAGAAGTTGGCCCAATTCCCGTTGCCAACGGTGAAGCCGAGAATGATGAACGCCAGCAGCACCACGATCTTCGTTCCCGTGAGCACATTCTGAATCCGCGCCACGCGCTTCACGCCGAAAAAGTTGAGCAGCGTGAACAGCGCAATCAGCGTGCACGCGACCGCCTGCGCCCAGCCGATCTGCAAGGGGAACCAGGCGGGTCCGGCGGCCGCGGAATGATCTAGCCGCGCATCCGGCCAAAAGTAGCCAACGTAATCGGAAAAGGCCAGCGCAGCCAGCGCAATCGGGGCGCTGAAGCCGGCAAAGAAGCTCACCCATCCGGTCATGAAGCCCCACGTGGGACCGTAGGCTTCGGTAAGGTACACATACTCACCGCCGCTTGATGGAAAATTGATGCCAAGTTCGGAATAGCAGAAGGCGCCGGCCAGTGCGCAAATGGCGCCGGCCACCCAGATCAACAGCACGATGTTGACGTCACCCAGATCGCCGGCCAGGAATCCGGTGGTGGTGAAAATGCCGGTGCCGATCATGTTTGAGATCACCAGCGCGGTTGCGCTTACCAGGCCGATCTGGCGAAGCAGCGGGGCATTGCGTGTAGTAGTTGTCATCTAGTTAGGTTGTTACCGATTCATTAAAATTTGGGCCAATGTTCTTGCCGGCGATGGACGTGCCACCGTCGCACAAATAAATCGAGCCGGTGATATATGCCGCGGCGTCGGAGCACAGAAACAGCGCCAGGTCGGCCAACTCGTCTTTGGTGCCGAAGCGGCGCAATGGGACGCTGGCTGCTACGCGTTTGCGCGATGTCTCATCGGGCGCCAGCCGTCGCATGCCTTCGGTGTCGTCAGTAGGTCCGGGCGTAATGCAGTTCACGCGAACGCCCGCCGGTCCCCACTCCAACGCCAGACAGCGCATCAGCATATCGATTCCCGCCTTGGCGGCGCATACGTGCGCCTGCATCGGATAAGCATTGAATGCGTGCGCGGCTGAGATGGCGAGCACGGAAGCGCCGGGCTTTTCCAGATGTTCGTAGGCCGCCCTAACCGTGTTGAAAGTGCCAAGCAGATCGATGTCGACCACTGCCTTGAAGCCATTGGCGGACATGCCCATCACCGGGGCAGGGAAGTTGCCCGCCGCGCCGCACAGCAGAATGCTGATTGGCCCGAACCGGACGGCTGTCTCCGCCAGCGCCTTTTCGATCGCCGCATAGTCGCGCACATCGCACGCAATGCCCGCCGCCGTGCCGCCGGCTTCCGTGATTCCTCGCACCGCCACATCGAGTTTTTCCTGCTTGCGGCCAATCAGCATCACCCTGGCGCCATGCGCAGCGAAGCGTTCGGCCATCGCCAGGCCAATGCCGCTCGAACCGCCGGTGACGAATGCCGTCTTGCCGGCCAGCAGATTTTCACGAAAAATTGAGTGCATATTGGAAGCGTAACGCAAAAAGGCAGGATAACACTTCCGGCAACGTGGGGCGGGCTTCAGCCTGCGGAGGACTTCGGTTCGACTCCTCTCCTAACCAGCTTTCCGCAAACTCTCAGGCACTGTCAAGCAGGTCTCGTAAGCCGAATAGACTTTTTCGAAAACTCGATCCCAAGAAGCCTCACAAGCCGCCAAACGCGCCGCAGTCCGCATCCGGCGATGCTTTTCCGGATCGGACATAATGTCGACAACGCCGCGAATAAAATCGCGATCATTGATAGCCACATGCCCGGTAACACCACTATCAACCAGAAACTTCGGTCCGCCTTCATTCGTAACTACCGCGCAAACTCCCGATGCCAGCGCTTCCTGGATCACATTCCCAAACGTGTCCGTAGTAGACGGAAACACAAACAGATCCATGTTCGCGTAGGCCGCGGCCAACTCCTCGCCACGCAGCACTCCTCTGAATTCCGCCCGCCGCAGATTTCTCTGCAGCCATTCGCGCTCCGAACCCTCGCCCACAATCAAAAAGCGGTGATTGCCATCGGGCAGATGCTGTTCTAATTCCGCCAGGAAGCGGACGTTCTTTTCCGGACGCAACCGGCCCACGTAACCCAGTGTGAACGCGCCATCCTGGCGGAAGCGTTTGTTGGGGTTATACAGTTCCGTATCCACGCCGCGCTGCATCAGAAACACCGGCTTGTCCGTACGGGCGCGCAGCATGTCGATCAGATCCGGATTCGGCGCCAGCAGCACGCTGGCGAACTTATAGAACGATGCCACGCCATCGAGCGT
Source organism: uncultured Acidobacteriia bacterium (assembly GCA_903881085.1). Taxonomy (GTDB): domain Bacteria; phylum Acidobacteriota; class Terriglobia; order Bryobacterales; family Bryobacteraceae; genus CAIRSA01. The sequence goes on along the minus strand of CAIRSA010000069.1, from coordinate 16,941 downwards.
GCGCCGTTCCGTCAACCCGGCGGCGATCGCGCGATAGTTGGCAGGCATAAAATACAGCAGCTTTTCCAATCGCCGTGCGGCAAATTCGTGCAGGTTCGTATGCCAACTGGCCACCAGCGGAATATCCATGTGGAACGCCAGTGACGCGCCAAGTATTCCCATGTCGCTTGGACCGGTGACGTGAATGACGTCGGGCCGGAATTGACGGACCGCCTTCACCATACGCCGCATGTAGCGCCACAAAAAAGGATCGAACTTCAGTCCGTCATCGATCGTTAACGAGGCCGGGCCGCGCTCCAGTTCCATCGTCGTGATGGAGCCTTCCGTTTTCGTTGTTGTTTCAGGGCCTGAGTGGACGCTCAGAAACGGCAGGTTGCGGCGGCGCGCGAAGGCATCGAGTTGACGGCTGGTCAAGGCCCCACCGTTCACTTCGTGGAAGGAATCTGCGAAAAAAGCAACCCGTGGAGCTGACTGCATGACGCAATTGTTCAGACGTACAACAGGATAGCAGGGTTACTTTGATTCCGCCGTCTGCGCCAGATGCGGCCGCAGAATTGCCGCCAGATTTTCCGGTAATGGGTGCGATTTCTGCGTCTTGCCGTCCATGCAGGCCACTACGATTTTCGCCTTGCCTGCAACACCGGCAGCGGCCGTGATTTCAAAAGCCAGTGTGTACGATGCACGGCCAATGCGGTCCACCCACACTGCGACTTCAATCGCATCGTCAGAGCGCAATGCCGCCAGATAGTCCGCCTCCACATGCACTCGCGGAAATTTTACGTCGAGCGAAAGAAGTTCCGGAAATCCCATTCCGATAGCGCGGAAAAACTCCATCTCAGCCGCTTCCACGTGACGGAAAAGAGCGCTGTAATGAATGCGGCCGCTGGCGTCGGTGTCGGCGAAGCGGATCCGTGTGGACCATTTGAAGGGTGTCATTTATTCGAGTTTCCGGTTCCGGTTTTCCATCATCGAGTCGATGCCGCGCCGCCACCATTGGCCCATTAATCCCTGCAGGGGACGGTCCAATGTGCGTGGCTTCACCGCCAGGTTCTCTACCAGTATCTCATCGCCATAGATGCCGGCTTCTTTCGTGATATTGCCGTCATCCAGCACAATGCGGCTCTGGCCGTGCGATCCGCTGCCGTCTTTCAGATTTCCCGGAGCGTTGGCCGCCACGATGAACATCTGGTTTTCTACCGCACGAGCCATGAGTTGCGCGCGGTATGGCGCGAGCTTCGATTCGTAGTTCATGCCCGATTCGTGGCTGATGTAGTAAAGCACGCGCGCGCCTTGAATGGCCGGCAACCGGGCCAATTCCGGATAGCGCTCGTCATGGCAGATGATCACCGTGGAGGGAATGCCGTTCAGTTCGAAGTAGGCGATATGGTTGCCCGGCGTAGCCCACTTTTCGCCGGCCAGCATCACCTTGCCGTAGCGCTCTACCAACTCGCCTTGCTTATCGATCACAATCGCTGTGTTGAACGTCTTGCCATTGATTTTATGCACGCTGCCCACGATGGCTGCGATCCTGCGATCCCTGCACACGGCCCGGATCGACTTCTCCGCCGCATCGATCGCCTCCGCCGAATCCGTGCGAATCGCCTGCTCAATATAGCCTGTCAGCGCGCACTCGGGGAAAACGGCAACGTCGACTTTGTCAGCAGCGAGCTTTGCGATGGTGCTCACAATGCGCGCACGGTTGTCTTCCAGATCCGCCGAAGATCGGAACTGCACCGCCGCAACCTTCAGGTCCGCACCCCATGCGCCAAGCGCAAAGAATATTGCCAGCGTCTTCATAACAGCCACTTTGGTGCGATCTGCTCCTGTTCATCGGCAGAGATCTGCCAATCGAGAATCGCGCCCTTCAACTCGTTCACAAGCTTCTGCTTGTCGGGGTCGATGTACAGGTTGCGCATCTCTTCAGGGTCCTGTTCCAGGTCGTAGAGTTCGCCGCCCTCGCCCGGGTAGTGCGTCAGCTTATACCGCTTCGTGCGCACCATCTTCGCATCCGGATGCAGCACGCCGGCCACGCCTTTTCCTGGAGTGTAATTGAAATTGAGGGCTCCGCCGGTGATCACTTCCGGAATGATATTTTCGCTGAATACCATCTCGCGTGGCTGATCGGGGTGCAGTAAACTCCTGCCCTGCATCGTATGGGGAACGGGGAAGCCGCACAGTTCGAGCAGCGTTGGCGCCAGATCGATCGACTCCGTCAGCCCATTGCGTTTGCCAGGCTGAAAGCGCTTCGGCCAGCGGATCATCAGCGGCACGCGGATCGAGGATTCGAAAAACACGTTCTTGCCTTCCAGTCCGTGTTCCAGCAACTGGTCGCCGTGGTCTGATGCGAAAACGACAATGGTATCGTCTGCCTTGCCGCTTTCATCCAGCGCTTTCAAAATCTTCCCAACCTGCTCATCCACCATGGAGATCGCGCCGTAGTAACTGCGATAGATCCACTGCAGCCGTTCGCGGTCCATATTGTAGACTGGCTTGCCGCGCAGGATGTGGCGCTGCAAAGGAATCGGCAGCTTCTGAATGTCTTCCAGTTCCATGCGTCGGGGAAGTGGGATCTCCACTTTGTTGTACATCGCGTCAAACGGTTCTGGGATCGTGTACGGAGAGTGCGGCTTGAAGAACGACGAGAAGAGAAAGAACGGCCGCGCCGACGTCGACACGTCTTTGATCATTTCGCACGTGCGCATGCCGGTCCACCACGTTGGCGTGTAGTGGTATTCCACGCGGCCTCGAAACGGATTGGCGCCTGCCGGAGGATTCTGCACGACTGCGTTGTAGCCGACGGTCTTCAACGGATCGTTAGCGTGCTTCCAGCGTACGTAATCTGAAAACGGATCGGTCTGTCCCACGCCATCGTCGAGTTGGACATGGTCCCAGCCCGTAGCGTGCGCGTGCTCCACCGTCGGCGGATAGTAATGCAACTTGCCCACTTGCCCGGTCTGATATCCCGCCTCTTTGAAGATGCGTTGCAGCATCGGCTCGCGGCCTTCGTAGGGTGTGTAGTTGACGCGGTTCTTGTGGCAATGCGGGTAGCGTCCGGTAAAATAACTGACGCGCGATGGCACGCACACTGGCGCCTGTACAAAGCTGTGTGTGAAGTTTGCCGACTGTTTCTCCAACTTGTCGAGGTTCGGCGTTTGGATGATGCGGTTGCCGTTGGCGCCCAGGCAGTCGAAGCGCTGCTGGTCCGTCATGATGAACAATACGTTCGGCCGCCCCACCAACCGTTGCACAGCTTGGGGCGCCGCACTCGCGGCTAGAAACGATCGTCGGGTGAATTCATCCATTGGTAGACCATTGTAGTAAAACTCGCCCCGCTGCCGGGACGGACTACTCTGTCCCAAGCGCAGCGCGTGGACAGAGCGGTCCGTCCCACCACCCGAGATCTTTATCGGAGCGATTTTGCATAGGCCTGTACCATTTACAATAGACCAATACATGCACAAGTCTTTCTTCTTTCTCTGTGCTGCCGCGCTGGCGGCCGATTGGCCGCAGCATCTGGGCCCCGATCGCAACGGTATCTACAACGGCCCCGAACTCGGTTCGCTCGCCACAGTATGGACAAAGCCCGCCGGAGCAGGCTTCGCCGGAGCCGCCGTTTCCAATGGAAAAATAGTTCTCTTTCATCGCCTAAACGGCAAAGAAGTCTTAGAATGTGTCGAACCCAAAACAGGCAAACCAATCTGGTCGTTCGCCTACCCCACAACCTACCGCGACGACTTCGGCTTCGACGAAGGGCCGCGCTCGGCGCCCACCATCAGCAATGGCAAGGTCTTCACCTTCGGCGCCGAAGGCATGCTGCATGCCGTGGATCTAGCCAGTGGCAAGAAGCTGTGGAGTGTCGACACCTTCAAACAGTTCGGCGTCCGCAAAGGATATTTCGGCGCCGCCGGTTCGCCGCTGGTCGAGGACGGCCGCGTCATCCTCAACGCCGGCGGGCGCGAAGGCGCGGGTGTTGTCGCGTTCGAGGCGCAAACCGGTAAGCCGCTATGGACCGCCAGCAACGATGAAGCCAGCTACTCATCGGGTACCATGGCCACGCTCGGCGGCAAACGCTTCGCCGTTTTCTTCACGCGCAATGGCCTGCTGGTGCTCGATCCAGCCACGGGCAAGCAGGCCTACGCCATGCGTTGGCGCGCGCGCTACGCGGCCTCTGTGAATGCGGCAACCCCGCTAGTTATCGGCGATTCCATCTTCATCTCAGCCAGCTATGAAACCGGCGCGGCCCTGGTGAACTGGAACGGCGGGCAGCCGAAAGTAGCCTGGTCGTCGGACGAAGCGATGTCGAATCACTACGCCACAACCGTTCACAAGGATGGCTACCTTTACGGCTATCATGGCCGTCAGGAACAGGGTCAGGCCTTCCGCTGTATCGAACTGAAATCCGGCAAAGTGATGTGGAGCGAAGAAGGTTTCGGCGCAGGCTCCGTCACATTGGTGAACGGTTCATTGCTGATCATCCGCGAAAATGGCGAAATCCATACTGCACCCGCATCGCCCAAAGAATTCAAGCATCAAAAGCGCGCCCAGCCTTTGCAGGGTGTGGTTCGTTCTTTCCCCGCCATTGCCGATGGCATGATCTTCATCCGCAACGAAAAGAATTGGGTAGGATTGAAATAATCTGGTACATTTATGCGCCTTTTCCTTCTGCTTATATGCGCCGTCACCCTTGCCGCGGCGCCGAAATTTGTTGAGCCCCCGATACTCGTGGCCAATCCGAACGCCGCTGTTCCACTTGCGGCCGTGCTTAAATTCTCTGCCGGCCGGACCGTCCGCACAACCATTTCCATCACGGATGGCAAGCACTCCTGGGAACTGCACTATGGGCTGGATCGCAATCCAGCCCTTGGCCTGCCCGTAATCGGCATGCGCCCCGGGCGACGTCATCAGATCCGCGTCACCATTCAGGACGCGACCCGAAAGCTCGCCTGGCCCAAGACCTTGGCCTTTACGACTCCTGCGCTGCCAACCGGTGAACTGGATTTCCCCCCGCTCCACGTTAAAGGCGACGCGAAGCGCATGGAACCGGGCATCACCATGATGACGGCTCGTCGCGAAGAATCCGGCGCCAACAGCAACAAACGCAATCAGGCCTTCGGCATGTTGCTCGCCATTGACGAAAAGGGAGAAGTGGTGTGGTACTACAAAGCCGAATCGCGGGTCAGCGGCTTCCATCGGCGGGCCAATGGAAACCTGCTGTTCTTCACCCAGGATTTCCGCTTATTTGAAATTGACATGCTGGGCAACACGATTGCTGCCTGGTATGCCAAAGGCCGTCCGCTCGGGCCGGGGCAGGGCACCGCCGTCGATACGCTAAACTTCCATCACGATTTTTCCGAAACCGCCGCAGGCACCCTCATCATGCTCGGCTCCGACGCGCGTACTATCGACAACTGGTACACCAGCGAGAAAGATCGCGATGCCCCGCGCAAGACTCAGAAGGTAATGGGTGACGAAATCCTCGAGGTCTCGCGTGACGGAAAGGTCCTGTGGAAGTGGAATACCTTCGAACATATGGACCCTTTCCGCATCGGCTATGAAACGTTCAACCAATACTGGATGCGCCGCGGCTTCCCCGATACTCATGATTGGACCCATGCCAACAGTGCCAGCTATGACGAAAAAGATGACGCGATCCTGATCTCTTTTCGCCACCAATCAGCGATCTTCAAATTCGACCGCAAGACGCATGAACTTCGCTGGATTTTGGGCGAGCCCAGCGGTTGGCCGGACGATCTTCGCAAATATCTGTTGATGCCCGCTCCAGGCATGCGCTGGTTCTGGCAACAGCATTCCCCGCGTGCCACCGCCAATGGAACGTTGCTTGTTTTCGATAACGGCAACTATGGCGCGCAGGCATTCCAGCCGCCGTTAGCGCCTGAGAAAGAGGTCTCGCGTGCGGTGGAATACGCCATTGATGAGAAGAATAAAACCGTGCGGGAAGTATGGAGCTCTGAGATTGAGGGCGAACGCAAAGTAGTCAGCATCGCCATGGGCAGCGTGCAACCGTTGCCGTTCAGTAACAATATTTTGGTGGGTTACGGCTGGCTAACGCATTCCACCGGAACGAACGGTACTAGCGGTGTTGTTGGCACCGCGGATTCATGGAGTCGCGTACGCGAATTTTCCCACACCAAGCCAGCGCAGTTGGTGTGGGAAGTGGTAATGGGCGACGAGGCGAAGCCGGCCAATGTTGGCTGGCATCTGTTCAGCGCCGAACGCTGGCCAAGCCTGGTGCCATGAAGGTAGGACAGGCGATTCGCCTGTCCCTTCTACTTGATCTTCTCCGCGATCGACTTTGCCTGCAAAAACTGCAGCAAATAATCAGGCCCGCCTGCCTTCGAATCGGTACCTGACATATTGAACCCGCCGAACGGATGCGCCCCAACCATGGCGCCAGTGCACTTGCGATTAATGTACAAGTTGCCCACGTGGAACTCCTCGCAGGCCTTCTCAATCTTGTAAATGTTGTCGGTGTATACCGCGCCGGTCAAGCCGAACTCCGTGTCGTTTGCCAGCTGCAGCGCATGATCGAAATCCCGCGCCTTGCTAACCGCCAGCACTGGTCCAAAGATCTCTTCCTGGAAAATTCGCGCGGTGGAAGGAACATCGGCGATCACGGTAGGTTGAATGTAGAAGCCCTCGCCATCGGCCGTTGCGCCGCCCGTAATCAACCGGCCTTCCTGCTTGCCGATTTCAATGTAATTCAGAATCGACTTGCGCGCGCCATCGTTAATCACCGGGCCCATGTCGAACTGCGGATCTTCCGCGGGTCCGATCGTCAGTGCCTCTACCTGAGGCTTCAACTTTTCGAGGAATTCATCGTACACTTTTTCATGCACGATCACACGCGAACACGCCGAACACTTCTGTCCCTGGAAGCCGAACGCTGAAGCGACCACGCCCTTGACGGCGCTATCGACATCGGATTCGTCGTCGATCACGATCGCATCCTTGCCGCCCATTTCCGCCACAACGCGCCGGATCCAGATCTGACCTTTCTGCGGTTTCGCCGCCAGCTCATTGATGCGCAGGCCGGTCTCACGCGAACCGGTGAACGAAATGAAGCGCGTCTTCGGATGCATCACCAGCAAGTCGCCGATCTCCGCACCGCTGCCCACCAACAATGAGAAGCTGCGTGGCGGGAAGCCCGCTTCCAACAGCACTTCGGCGAACTTCGCGGCGATTGTCGGTGTGTCGCTCGAAGGCTTGATAATCGCCGTGTTGCCGCTAACCAGTGCGGCCATGGCCATGCCCGCCATGATCGCCAGCGGGAAATTCCATGGCGGAATCACAATGCCAACGCCCAGCGGCAAATACACTAGCTGGTTCTCTTCGCCAGGCATCTGCACCAGCGCTTCAGGCGAGTTCCAGCGCAGCATCTGGCGCAGGTAGTATTCAATAAAATCGATGGCTTCGCAAACATCGGCGTCGGCTTCGCGCCACGACTTGCCCGACTCGTATACCAGCCACGCTTCGAACTCGAACTTGCGCCGCCGGATCAGATCCGCGCACTGCACGGCCAGTTCCACGCGCCGTTCCACCGGCGTGCGGCTCCACTGTGAAAAGAATGCGAAAGAATCCTCCACCGCTTCGCGCGCCATTTCGGCCGTCGCTTTGGAATGGATGCCCACGACTTCGGCCGGGTGCGATGGATTGTACGACTGCAACTTTTGAGGGGTCTCTACGTTCTTTCCAGCGAAGTGAAGCTGATAAGTTCGGCCCAATTCAGCCTTCACTTTGGCCAGTGCCTGCTCCATCGCTGAGCGATTGGCGGGCTTTGTAAAATCGGCTAACGCCTCATTGTGAAACGGTGGAAGATCTTTCATCGATTAACCTTGCGCGAGCTTGCGGCCGCGTTCGAACATCTCAGCGGCATCGTCGGCCAGTCCCTTTCCTTTTTCGTATAATTCACGGCTCTTGTCCAGGATGTCGCGGCTGCCTTCAGCCAGTACGTCCTTGCCTTCGAGCGCCTTCTCTTTCAATATCCGCCGTGTTTCTTCTCCGCTTTTCGGTGCATAGAGCAGCGCGATGGATGCGCCGATCGCAGCGCCGGCGAAGAACCACACCAATTTCCCACTGTTGTCTTCTTGAGTCATTGCCAGGGTCTCCTAGTAAGTTACTTATACTATTCTAGCCGATCGAATCGGCCCTATCCGTTCCTTGCGCGCGGTGCTATGCTCAAGGCATGGAACAGGAAAATGCATTGCTCACAGTATTCCGTTCCGCCGAAGGTTCAGCGGAAGAGGAATGCGCAGACGTCCGCGCTCTCCTCGCAGACAACATCATTGCGGCAACCGTGGTAGGTGACGACTCGCCGGGAGTCGTGGCCGGCAGCTGGGAAGTTCGCGTCGCAACCGCGGATGCGGAGCGCGCGTTGGCATTGATTGATGCCATGCCCGCGGTATTTCCAAACAACGAAGATCCTTCGCATGAACTCGATCTGGTCAACATCTACCGCTCCGAATCTTCAACCGGCGCCGAGATGGAAGCGATGGGCCTCAAGGCGATTCTTGAGTCCAACGACATTCCGGCCGTGGTTGTGGGCGGAGCGATGATGCCCAACCTTCCCGTGCAAGTGCGTGTCGCTCGCGAAGACGAAGCCAGGGCGCGCGTGATCATCGAAGAGGCCGCCGCCGCCGGTCCTGCCGCCGCCGATGAGGCGGAGCTTGCATCGGAAGCGTAGGCGGCAGGTTTGCCAGACTACTGGCATTTGATAAGATGATGGTGCATTTCTATGAAACTTACCATCATTTTTCTTTTTCTCGCCTCACTCCTGCCCGCCGCTCCCATCAAGGTAATGCTCCTCGATGGCGAAAGCGGCGGGCCTTATCACAAGTGGGAACTCGTCACGCCGGTGCTAAAAAAACAGCTCGAAGAGACCGGCATGTTTCAAGTGGACGTCGTTACCGCCCCCAAATCCGGCACCGACTTCAGCGGCTTCAAGCCGGAGTTCTCGAAGTATCAGGTGATCGTCTCGAACTACGACGCGCCTGATTGGCCCGCCGAAATCAAAGCGTCCTTCGAACAATACATTAAGAACGGCGGCGGCCTGGTCATCGTTCACGCAGCCGACAACGCCTTCGGTAACTGGGAAGCCTACAACCTGATGATCGGCATCGGTGGCTGGCGCGGGCGCACCGAAGCGAGCGGCCCATACTGGTTCTATCGTGGCGGCAAACTTGATTCCGATACTTCGCCCGGCAACGCCGGCAGCCACGGCGCCCGCACCCCCTACTTGATGGAAACCCGCGACGCCACCCATCCGATTATGAAAGGTCTGCCAGTGAAGTGGATGCATCAGGGCGACGAACTCTATAGCAAGCTGCGCGGCCCAGGCAAGCAAATGAATGTGCTGTCGACAGCTTATTCCGACCCATCCAACCGCGGCTCCGGTCGCGACGAACCGCTGCTGATGACGCTCAGCTTTGGTAAGGGTCGCATCTTCCACACAGCGTTAGGACACGATGTGAACGCGCTCAGCTGCGTGGGCTCCATCGTCACCCTGCAACGCGGCACCGAATGGGCCGCAACCGGCAAGGTGACGCAGAAGATTCCCGCGAATTTCCCCACCGCGAATTCGGTCAGCTATCGCACCGATTACGCCGCCATGGATCCCGGCTACGTGCGTGGCCTAAATCCGCTCGACGCGCGCCCACCTGCTCCGGGCGGCAAGAAGTAGCAACTCCCGCCATCTGCGGATAAGCCTACTTGGTTGAAGCCGCGTGGGCGCTCATCCTGAATACTTTCCCCTGCGGCGCAAAGGGCAGAGAGCGCCCCTCCGGAAGCAGGATGGCATGATCTCTGCGCGTCCGGAATTGGTCGCAGTAGCCGTCCGTAATAATCAGAATCGGTCCATCTTTTGGGAACGTCTCCGACTTCTCCAGCAGATCGATACCAGGCTGCAGAATCGTGCCGCCCCGCCCACGAACCGTCACTCTTCCTGCGATCTCTTCCGGCCGCATATAGCCGGCATCATACGCGGTGGCATCGCAAAATATCACGCGCGCACTGAACACATCTCGCGATTCGCAGAAACTCGCAATTGCGCCGAGGCTTTCCGCCAGCAAATGGCGGCTCATCGATCCCGAAGTATCCAACACGACTCCGAACGTTCGGGCATCTTGCGCGATCAGATCGGGAATGTACTTGGGCCGCGCAATGTCCGGCGTGCTGCTCTGCCGGCGGCTTTGCCGCGCATAGCTTCGGCGTTGCTCCAGCGGCGGAAAGTGATCGTCAAACCAGCGCGCCAGTTCTACGTCCCATGGTATCGGCGGCTGGCTCAGCGCGCGGATCTCCTCAATCAACCCGGCAGGCAGAAACCCGCGCCCTTGCTCATTATGATAGAGCAGGCCTTGCGCCAGGCAGCTTCGATAGAACTCGTCCAGATCCATCCCATTCTGCGATGCCCACCAACTCGCCCGTGGGGCATCCAGCATGTCGCCAAGGCCGACTCCGCGAAACGTCCCCATTCTGCGGAATCGCCGAAGATCGGTGACGATGCGATCGTAAATCGATTCCGCTGACAGTCCCTTCAATTCCGGGTCGTACAGCAGTCCCAGCCGCGGCTGTGCGCCAATCTTCATCTCCGTTAGCCATTCGTTGATCACATAGTCGCAGGCGACATTCCACAGGTAGGCATCGCGTCCGCGGCAGCGCGTCGAATGTCGCAGCGAGACATGCAACAGTTCATGCGCGATGACGAACCGGCATTCCATATCCGTCAACCCGGCTCCAGGATGGACGTAGATTTCTTTGGAGGCGTCATTCACCGCGGCGACGGAGATCTGCATGCGGTGGCAGATCAGCGGGTCTTCGATGAACTCGAATGAAGCAGCCAGAGCGCCCAGCAATGGGTAGCTGTTGATGAACCAGTCACGCGCCCTCGACACGGTGGTGCTCAGCTTCTTCGACTTCGGCCGCGTGTCTCCGGCAGCCGTGTCAATGGCGTGGGAGACAGCCTGGATCAGGCCGGCTCCGAACACCTTCTCCCACTCTTCCTTGGCTGCCCCAAACCGGTACATGTGCCGGTTGCGGGTTGGATCCGCTTCCAGCATGTCGGAACTCATCGTGCCCGTCAGGCTGTATGCGGGCAGGTCGTCAGGAATTCCCTTTTCGCAAAACAGCCGGAACAACGCCTCCTCCGTCTTTCCGGGCAGTTCCGCGCTGCCGAGTAGCGGCAGTCCAACCAGATGCTCTGGCGGCTTGCCCAGCTTGAGCGTATAAAGAAACTGCCACACCACGCATTCGCAAGCCAGGTCCCATTCCCGCTGCTGAAACCGTTTCTGGAAGTGGCCGAAGCCAAGATGGAGCAGGCAATGCGCCAGCACATAGACCCACTCCTGCGGCTCGGCAAGGCGCTCCGGGTGAACATAGATCCGACCTTCCTGCGCAACTGTTGCCCAACCTTCCCGCGGATAGGGTGTGCCCGTGCGGCGCTCCACCGAGGCCCGCCGCAACATCGGCTCCAACAGCGGATGGGCACTAGCAAGCTGTATGCCTGCCTGGAAGTTCAGCGCTGCCTTTTCGGCCGTCTTCGAGCCGTGTTTGCTAGCCATCCTTCTTAACCACAAGCCTGGGCAGGTCGCGCACAATCTCAACCATCAGCCAGTTGGGTAACGCCTCGCCATTTTCCTCGCTTACCACCATCTGCGCCATCTCCAGGCTGATCGCGGCCAGATCGCGCAGTAAGGCCTTGCCGCGATGCGCCAGCTCTTTGTGATTGCCCGTCACCCCTGACCGGTCCGACGGCAGCTCTTTAATCAACTGGGCGCGAAACGATTGGGCCAGGAAGTAGAGGATGTCCCGATCCTGCGGCTCCGCCGGCCAGCCCGAATCACCATCCAAAATGGACTTCAGCTTGTACTTGCTGCGCAGCTGTTTCACGAACGCCTTGAACTGGCCCGCATGTTCTGACGACAGGCAGCCGAATGCCAGCACCTGCAAAATCTCATCGGTGAGTTTGTCGCCATATTCGTGCAGCGTGTCGCTCAGCATGTGCCACGAACGCGGACTGGAAAACGTCTCCTCATGTCGCGGCGGCTGCACCCAGAGATGGTCCGGCCGGTTTTGAATATATTGCACCACCAGAGGATGGATGTTGCTCTCGCCGGCCCATTCCAGCCAGTCGCGATGCGACACTTTCAGGTGCACGTGAATCATGCGGTTGATGAGCGCGGACGACATCGGCTTCACGATGGCGCTGTCCTGCGTCCGGTTCCCCGCGCCGATCACCACTGAGCCTTGGGGCAGCATGTACTCCCCGATCCGCCGTTCGTGGATCAAGCTGTAGAATGCCTTCTGCACTTCATGCGAACAGGCGTTGAGTTCATCAAGAAACAGGCAGTACGGATCCTTGCGCGCGATCGAAACCGGTGGACAGAACCGGCTGCATCCGTCCACAATCTGCGGCACTCCGATCAGATCTTCCGGCGCCAACTGGCTTCCCAGCAGCGACACGCAAGGCAGGCCAACAGCCTCGGCGAACCGCTGCACCAATGCGGATTTCCCAATGCCCGGAGGCCCCCAGATAAACACCGGCCGCACCACGGCCACGTTGAGCAGGAATTCACTCAACTGTTTTTGCGAAAGCGTGATGGGTGAATTCATTCGCGGATTTGGGCCCGCCGTACTACTGCTGGGCCGCTTGGTCGCCCTCTAGCGAAGTGCGCCTGGGGCCGTGGATTTCTGCGATTCGGGCCAGCGTGCGGATGCTCTCCGCGTCGCGCTTCGAGTCTTCGGTTAACTTGTCGATTTTGGCTCCAAGGTTTTCCAGTTTCGTGTCCAGCGACACGATTAGTTCGGAGTGCAAGTTCAGGCAGAATGTATGGTCACTGTGGATTGCGCGAATCTCCTCAATGTCAGCAGCGAATGCGTTAATGCGCTCGTCGATTGTTCGCTGGGGTTTCGGGTTGTTCTCTTGTGACACAAATCGTCTCCCTGAATCGCTTACGTTTGTTGCGATTCTGGAATTGCATCGTAGGCATCGGGCGCAATGTCAGGGACGAGCGCCAGCGCCTCTTTGAAGCGAGCAAGGCTGGCTCGCTCAGCCCTCCTGCGAATGTACGCCGCTCCAGCGATCTGATCAGACAGCGCGGTGGCGATTAGTTCGTCAACGGTCAAGTGTTGTTGTGCTGCCAACTCTTCCGCTTGAACCATGATATCGTCGGGAATCGAAATTTGCCTGGTCATTGCCACACTCCTATTATCTTCAAAAATTCGCCTGGCGTCACCACCCTGATTCCATAGGCCATTGCGCCCTTGAAATCCTGAATGTTGTGCGTCACGATAAACTCCGCTTGGTTTGATACTGCGGCCTCCAACACGAATTCATCATCGGGATCTTTCAAAGTTGGACGCAGCCTGAATCTGATTGGATGTTTCGAGCTGTAGACGCAAAATGAATCAATTACTGCATCGATCACCCACATTGGCAGTTTAGACCGAATTGCTTCTCTGGTCAGAATCTCTTCGTACTCAAGTACCAAGGCAACCGAAATTGCTGGTGTCCAGCGCGGATCGCCCAGCGTGCTGACTAGCGCGAACGAAGCACCATTGCTGGACCGAACCGCCGAAACTAGGACATTGGTGTCGATAACAGCTTTTCTCATTCAGCTTGATGGTATCAAAGTGCACCGCGTCTCTCCTTTCGCGCTCCCTAGTCTCGCATTCAGAGGGTTTGTGTTTGCCCAAGAGTCCAGAACAAAAAAGCCCGCCCCTGTTTCCAGGAGCGGGCTTCTTCACAAACCGAACTAACTGCTTAGTATTCCATGCCGCCGGGGCCATGATCGCCACCGCCGCCAGCCGGAGCAGCCTTCTTCTCCGGAATCTCGCAGATCATCGCTTCGGTGGTCAGCATCAGTGCGCTGATCGAAGACGCGTTCTGCAGGGCAGAGCGGGTCACCTTTGCCGGATCGATGACGCCCTGGGCAACCAGATCGCCATATTCGCCGGTAGCAGCGTTAAAGCCGAAGTTCACTTCGGAATTCTCTTTCAGCTTGCCGATCACCACAGCGCCTTCAAATCCGGCGTTGCCGGAGATCTGGCGGGCAGGCTCTTCGCAAGCACGCATGATGATGTTGACGCCGATCTGCTCGTCACCAACCAACTTCAGGCTGGACAGAACAGCGGAAGCGCGCATCAAAGCCACGCCGCCGCCAGCCACGATGCCTTCTTCAACGGCAGCGCGGGTAGCGTGCAGAGCGTCTTCTACACGAGCCTTCTTTTCCTTCATTTCGGTCTCGGTCGCAGCGCCGACTTTGATTACTGCAACGCCGCCGGCCAACTTCGCCAAGCGCTCTTGCAGCTTTTCACGGTCGTAATCGCTGGTGGTTTCGTCGATCTGAGCGCGGAGCTGCTTAATGCGGCCCTCGATCTCCTTCGCCGTACCCGAACCGTCCACGATGGTGGTGTTGTCTTTGTCGATGGTCACGCGCTTCGCACGGCCCATGTCTTCCAGACGGACGCCTTCCAACTTGATGCCGGTCTCTTCCATGATCGACTTGCCGCCGGTCAGGATAGCGATGTCTTCCAACATTGCCTTGCGGCGGTCGCCGAAGCCAGGAGCCTTAACGGCAGCGGCGTTCAGGGTGCCACGCAGCTTGTTCACCACGAGAGTTGCCAGCGCTTCGCCTTCCACTTCCTCGGCGATGATCAGCAACGGACGGCCGCTGCGTGCAATCTGCTCGAGTACGGGGAGGAGATCCTTCATGTTGCTGATCTTCTTTTCATGGATCAGGATGTAGGGCTCTTCCAGCACGCATTCCATGCGGTCCGGATCGCTGATGAAGTACGGGGAGAGATAGCCGCGGTCAAACTGCATGCCTTCCACGGTCTGCAGTTCGGTGTGCATCGTCTTCGATTCTTCAACCGTGATGACGCCGTCCTTGCCGACTTTCTTCATCGCTTCCGCAATGGTGTTGCCGATTTCGGCGTCGCCGTTGGCGGAGATGGTGCCGACCTGAGCGATCATTTCGCCCGAAACCGGCTTTGCAACTTTCTGAACTTCAGCAACAACCGCTGCAACAGCGGCTTCGATGCCACGCTTCAGAGCCATCGGGTTAGCACCGGCGGCAACCGACTTCACGCCTTCGCGGAAGATGGCCTGAGCAAGAATGGTAGCTGTGGTGGTGCCGTCGCCAGCGATGTCGCTGGTCTTCGACGCGACTTCACGCACCATCTGTGCGCCCATGTTTTCCAGTGGATCTTTGAGTTCGATTTCTTTAGCAACCGTCACACCGTCTTTGGTGATGGTGGGGCCGCCGAACTTTTTCTCGAGAACGACGTTGCGTCCCTTGGGGCCGAGCGTGACTTTCACTGCATCGGCGAGCTGATTCACACCGCGCAGGATAGCCTGGCGGGAATTTTCGCTATAAACAATTTGTTTTGCTGCCATGTGGTAATCTCCTAAAATCTATTACTTCGAGAATACGCCGAGGACTTCGTCTTCGCGCATGATCAAGTATTCGGTGCCGTCCAGCTTGATTTCGCTGCCGGAATATTTACCGAAAAGGATGCTGTCGCCGACTTCAACGTCGAGCGCGATCAGCTTGCCATCGTCGGAACGCTTGCCCTTGCCAACGGCAACGACTTCGCCTTTTTGCGGCTTTTCCTTGGCGCTGTCCGGGATGATGATCCCGCTGGCCAAAGTTTCCTGCTCATCTACACGCTTGACCACAATGCGGTCATGTAGCGGACGAATATTCATAGTGTTGATACCTCCATGAGAGTTTCTGAATTGCTGTTGAATATGGACTGGCGTTCAGTGCGGCAGTCCACGCTAATATTATTAGCACACTTTCTGGAGGAGTGCCAATATTTTTCTGTAAGTCATTGCAAAAGAATGAAAAATATTTCCTTAAAGCCCGTACTGGCAGTTTCGATGTGAGCCTGTCTCAGTATAAAAGTTTAGTTCGGTGCACTCATATCCTGTAGTCTTCACCGAGAGGTGATATGCTAGCATTGATGCAAAAACTCCTGAACCTCGAAAAAGGGCCCATCGCCGTGGCCTTCCTGACCGCACCGCCAGAAGGCGTGGCGAAGTATGACGGCGCTGCCGTGCCCGCCGGGTGCACCTTCTGGAAGCTAGCCATGGAAGGCAAGACGTTTTATACCGTCCCCTCCGATCATTATAACTGCGCCGTAGGCAGCTACACCCACAACATCGCGCTGCCCGCCGAACGCGCCGCGGAACTTGAACAGACCATCGGCCTGATGGTGGAAAACAAATATCTGGATATGGCCGAAGTCCCGGGCATTCCAGTCATCCCGAATTCTCCCGCAGTGGTTGCGTACGGGCCAGTCGATTCGGCGCCGTTCACGCCCGATGCCGTCCTGGTCGCAGCCAAGCCCGCCCAGGCGATGTTTATCTACGAAGCCGCCTTGAAGGCTGGGGCAGGGAACGCGCTGACCAGCGTGCTCGGCCGCCCGGGCTGCGCCGTGCTGCCGCTCCAGACCACGTCGCTCTCCTTCGGCTGCATGGGCAACCGCGTCTTCACCGGCATCGGCGATGGCGAAATGTATGTGTCGATCCCCGGCGCGAAGTACGCCGCGGTCGTTGCGAAGTTGCAGGAAGTGGTGACGGCCAACTGCAATATGGAAGCCGTCTACCGCCAAAAACTGGTAACCATCGCTTAAGAGGCCGGTAGGGTGGGCTTTAGCCTGCGCGGGACTTAAGTCCCGCTTCTCGTGTACGCGAAGTTGTAGAACGTGGTTAGCGCAAACATCGCCATGGAAGGCCACTACCGGTCGATACTGTTGACAATAGCGTAATCGCATTCATGCTAATTATTCTAATTCCCTTTCAAGTTGAGACTAACTATCCATGGCCAGGACGTGAGACTGCGCATTGCTTTAGCATCTCCCGCCATACGCGGGAGGCCCGTTTCAAGTTGATTGATGACAGCCTCCATTGACTCGAATACGCGA